>JALYUK010000049.1 GCA_030853805.1 Actinomycetota bacterium
GGCCTAGGATCGAACCCGTGATCCAACCCATCAGCGAGGCCTTCGAAACCGCCGCCCAGGATGCCGCCGAACTACTGCGTTCGGTCAAACCCAAGTTGCGCGGCTGGTTACACCTGGGAATGGTGCCGCTCACGTTCGCGGCAAGCGTCGTGCTGGTCGCATTGGCACCGGCAGGTGGTCCTCGGGTCGGAGCGATCGTGTTCGGAGTGACGGCGCTGCTGCTGTTCACTACGTCGGCGATCTACCACCGCGGCACCTGGGGCCCGAGGGCCGGCGGCGTGCTGAAGCGGATGGACCACTCCAATATCTTCCTGATCATCGCCGGCAGCTACACGCCGTTCGCGATCACCCTTTTGAACAGGGCCCAGGCGACCTCACTGTTGGTGATCGTCTGGTCCGGTGCACTCGGCGGCGTGCTCTTCCGGGTGTTCTGGGTGGGTGCCCCGCGGTGGCTGTACACCCCGATCTATGTGGCGCTCGGGTGGGTCGCGGTCTTCTACTTCGGGCCATTGATGCGCGCCGGCGGACCAGCCGTCATCACTCTCATTGCCACGGGCGGAGTTCTCTACACCCTGGGCGCCGTGGTCTACGGCATCAAACGACCCAACCCGTCACCACGCTGGTTCGGTTTCCATGAGGTGTTCCACGCTTTCACCGTGCTGGCCTTTGCGGCTCACTACATCGCAGCCTCGATGGCCATCTACTCCCACGCCGGCGTGGCCTGAGCCGCCGCCCACTGCACCAGGGAACGGGGCAGCGCACTAGCGACGGGGAGGCAATCCATCACCGGGCGACCCGGCTGCGGTGGCTTTCTCATCCTCTGCAGCCTTGTCCTCGGCCTCCTGCATCAATCGGACATTGCGTAGATGCCCACTCATGCTCCGGTAGAGGAACCAGCAGACCATCGCCAGGGCGAACAGGGTCAGGAACCCCCAGATCCCTGCCGTGACATTGGTTGCTTCTGCTTCACCCATGGGCTGCCTCTCGTATTACTCGAGCAACGACGTCGTCAGTCAACGGCGCGGCATGCGGACCAACATGCTCCTGCGACAATCGATCCGCCTGGGCGGCACCATTGTGCAGTCCAGCGAACAGATCGTCCTCTTCTGCGGGGACCGGGACGTAGGACACGGCCAAATCCCATTCCTCGGTCGGCCAGACCGCGGCCTGCTCATCCGGGGAGAGTGCGAAGAACGATCCGTCCGGGTCGATCTGCGTCGCGTGTGCCAGCAGTGCGCGCTCGCGCACCCCGAAATACCGGCCGCATTCGACATGGGTGGTGACACGCCCCTCCGGGCGGCTCTCCCAGCGCTTCATCCATTCGCCGAACGGCGACTCCCGATCTGAGGCGAGTAACGCTTCGTGCATCGCCAACATCTTGCCGCGCGAAAATCCGCGGTCGTAGTACAGCTTGAGCGGCTGCCACGCGGGCCCCGCGTGCGGAAACTTCTCCGGATCCCCGGCCGCTCGGAACGCCGCCAGCGACACGTTGTGGCACATGATGTGGTCTGGGTGGGGATAGCCACCGTTCTCGTCGTACGTCGTCATCACGTGCGGACGGAATCGACGGATTACCCGCACCAACGCTTCCGTGGTGACATCCATCGGCTCGAGGGCAAAGCACCCGGCAGGCAGCTCCGGAAGCGGGTCACCTTCAGGCAGACCGGAGTCCACAAAGCCCAGCCAGGTGTGCTGAATACCCAGGATCGCCTGTGCCTCGGCCATCTCACGGCGGCGAACTTGCGGCAGATCCCGCAGGATTTCCGCATCATCCTTCAACCGGGGGTTCAGGATGTCGCCGCGCTCACCGCCGGTGCAGGACACAACCATGATGTCGTGCCCCTCCGCGACGTACCGTGCCATCGTCGCCGAGCCCTTGCTGGACTCGTCATCGGGATGCGCATGCACTGCCATCAGACGCAGGCTGCCGGTCGTCATTGCCACCTCATTGAATTCGTTTTTGGGACACCGCCTAGTGTCTCATCCCATGCAGTTACCCACGCCCGCAGCCGGTCAGGGCAAGTGGTGGGTGATCGGCACTATCGGTGTGATCGTGATGAGTGCGATCGCCGTGTGGTTCGGACTCGCCGCCAGTAGCGGAGTGCAATGGTCGGACGCCGGAAACGATGTGGTCAGCGACACTCAGGTGAAGGTGATCTTCGACGTCACCAACCAGAACGGCCGACCCGTTACCTGCACCATCGAAGCTCAGGACATCAACCACTCCCAGGTCGGTGTCACCACTGTTCAATTACCAGCCAGCTCCTACAACTCAGTGCGCTACACCAGAACTGTGCGCACTGTGACGCGCGCCGTGACCGGAACCGTCGACAAATGCGTGTACAGCTGACACACCTACCGATCGTCACGGCTATCCGGTCAAGCGGAGTCGATGTGACATTTGAGCAGCAGACGCTAGGGTGAATGTTTACGTCCGGTCCGGTTCCCCGGCGCACCGTAACCTCTTCTGAGGTTTCATTGCTTCGTGGGTCCGGGCCAGTTCGTTACCCGGCGCGGGACCTCCGCCCCGGTAAGCAACGGGCTTCAACCCGCGCTGAACACCACATTCAGCACCAGTCGCCACAGCAAGGAGAAGGTCCGTGACGAGCACTACAGCCAGCTTCCTGACCCAGGAGGCCTACGACCGGCTCAAGGCTGAGTACGCCCACCTGACCGGTGAAGGCCGCACAGATATCTCCCGCCAAATCGAAGAAGCCCGAGAGGAGGGTGACCTCAAGGAGAACGGCGGATACCACGCTGCCCGCGAAGAGCAGGGCAAGATGGAATTACGCATTCGGCAGCTGGATGCCCTGCTACGCGACGCCGTGGTGGGCGGCCCCGCCAGGGCGGAAGGCACCGTCACCCCGGGCACCGTGGTGACGGTCACCATGTTCGGCGAAACCGAGCGCTTCCTGCTCGGCAGTCGCGAAATCGTCGGCGATTCCGACGACCTGGACGTCTACAGCGAGAAGTCACCCCTCGGTGCTGCGATCAACGGTAAGAAGATCGGCGAAAGCACCTCCTACGAAGCGCCGAACGGCAAGACGGTCACCGTCGATATCGTTGATGTAGCCGCTTACAGATAACCTCCAACGAACACGCGAAGACCCCCGGCAGCGCATCTCGCGACCGGGGGTCTCTGCATGCTCTCAGGCGGTGCTTAACTGGTTGTCATGAGCAATCGATCACGTGTTGTGCAGGTATCCGGTCCGGGCCAGCCATTGGAGTTGACGGAGCGAGAGCTGCCCGAGCCGGCTCGGGGGCAGGTCCTGGTGCGGGTCGAGGCCTGCGGGGTGTGCCACTCCGATGCAATGACCGTCGAAGGTGGGATGCCGGGGATCGAGTATCCGCGGGTGCCCGGCCACGAGATCGCCGGAAGCATCGAAGCCGTCGGGGACGGCGTGGACCACTGGGAAATCGGCCAGCGTGTCGGTGTCGGCTGGTTCGGCGGTAACTGCGGGCACTGCGACTCGTGCCGACGCGGCGACTTCATCAGTTGCCCCAACGGTCAGGTGCCCGGAATCGCGTATGACGGTGGTTATGCCGATCACGTCGTGGTGCCGGTCAGTGCGCTCGCATCGATTCCGGACGAGCTGGCATCACAGGATGCTGCCCCGTTGCTGTGCGCCGGCATCACAACGTTCAATGCGCTGCGCGAGAGCGGTGCCCGGCCAGGCGATCTGGTGGCCATTCTGGGCATCGGTGGGCTGGGACACCTGGGGGTGCAGTACGCCCGGCACATGGGTTTTGAGACCGTTGCCATCGCCCGCGGTACCGACAAGAAGGAGCGGGCGACCGCCCTCGGAGCCCATCACTACATCGACTCCACCGCCACCGACGTCGCGCAGGAACTGCAGGCCCTCGGCGGCGCACACGCGATCCTGGCCACGGTGACCGCGCCGGACGCCATGAGTGCCGCGGTCGGCGGTCTGGCGCCGCGTGGGCGGATGCTGGTCATCGGTGCCTCGGCAGACCCGATGCAGATCCCCCCGTTTGCCTTGATCCCAGGCAGCACCGGGGTCATCGGGCATGCGTCGGGCACGTCGAAGGACTCCGAGGACACCATGCACTTCAGCGTCCTGCAGGACATCCGACCGACCATCGAGACCTACCCACTCGAGCAGGCACCCGAGGCCTACGCGCGGATGATGAGTGGCGACGCCCGGTTCCGGGTCGTCCTCACGATGGGCTGACCCACCTTCCAGCCTCCGGAGCCGAACGTGCCCGCCCAGGCGGTGCGTTCGGCTCGGGTTGCATTTTGTGCCGAGGGTGCTGCTATTGCCGCACCCTCGGCACAAGTTGCAACCCGACATCGTCAGAAACATCGCACCCGCTACTTGGCGACGGCCTTCTTGTAGGTCGCAGTGGACAGCGGCACGAAGATCGCGAGCAGCGCCACCACCCAGATGAGTGTGTAGATGTCCGGGTGTTGCAGGGCCCACGTGTATCGGATGGCCTTCAGCTGTTCGGCCGGCGTGTCGGCGACCTTCAGCGCGAACAGGTTGCCGAAGTGCTGTCGAGCCGACTGGGTGATGGTCGACACGGGGTTCCAGCCGGCGATGAGCTTCAGCGGGCCGGGCAGGCTCTGAGCACTGGTGAAGGTGTTCGCAATGAACGTCAACGGAAAAATCACCATGAATGAGGCGTTGTTGACGGTCTCGGGGGCACGAACTTTCAACCCCACGTAGGCGAACAACCAGCTCACGGCGTAGGCGAACAACAACATCAGGGCAAAGCCCCACGCTGCGTCGAAGACATTGGTACGGATGCGCCACCCGATCACCAGACCGGTCAGTGACATCACCACCAGCACGATGACGTTGTTGAGCACATCGGAGATGGTGCGCCCGAACAACACGGCACCGGGGTGCATCGGCAGCGTGCGGAATCTGTCGATAACACCTTTCTGCATATCCTCGGCCATCCCGAATCCGGTGATCGTCGCGCCGAAGATGATGGTCTGCGCGAAGATGCCGGCGATCAGGAACTCCCGGTACCCGCTGGCGTTGCCCGGCCCCGCAAGGCTGCCGAAGATGAACCCGAAGAGCAGCACGAACATGATCGGTTGCAACGTGGTGAAGATGATCAGATCGGGGACCCGCTTGATCCGGATGAGGTTGCGTCGGGCGATCGTCAAACCATCGGAAATGAAGGTATTCATTACCGCTCCCCCTTTTTCTTCTTGGTCTTCTTCTTCGTTTCGTCGGCCTCTTCTTCAGCTACGTGACCGGTCATCGCCAGGAATGCATCGTCCAGGGTCGGACGTCGGATACCGATGTCCTGCACCTCGATACCAGCGTCGTCCAGGCGGCGGACGGCGACCAGTAGATCCTTGGTCCCGCCAGTGACGCCCACCGTGATGGCACGAGTGTGCTCGTCAGCAGTGGGTTCCGCGTCGACGATTCCGGCCAGTAACATTGTCGCCTCGGCCAGCCGGGCCGGATCGGTCACCGTCACCTCGAGGCGCTCCCCACCGGCCTGCACCTTCAGCTCGTCCGCCGTCCCTTCGGCGATCACGACCCCGCGATCCACGACGATGATGTTGTTGGCGAGCCGGTCGGCTTCCTCCATGTACTGAGTGGTCAGGAGCACGGTGGTGCCCTCGCGGACCAGCGTCGCAATGACGTCCCACATGTCGCCCCGACTACGTGGATCCAAACCCGTCGTGGGTTCGTCCAGGAAGATGACCGGTGGTCGCGCGACCAGTGCTCCGGCCAGATCCAGCCGGCGACGCATCCCGCCCGAATATCCCTTGGCCGGTCGATCGGCTGCATCGTCCAGCCGGAACTGGGTCAGCAACTCCCTCGCCCTCGCGCGCGCCTGCGCCTTGGGCAGGTGGTAGAGGCGACCGACCATCTCCAAGTTCTCATAGCCCGTGAGGTACTCATCGACTGCGGCGTACTGGCCGGACACCCCGATACACCGACGGACCGCGGCGGGATCCTTGATGACGTCGTGCCCGGCGACCGTTGCAGAGCCCGAATCGGGCCGGATCAACGTCGTCAGGACCCGGACGGTCGTCGTCTTGCCGGCCCCGTTCGGACCGAGCACGCCGAGCACGCTGCCCTCGGGCACGCTGAGGGAAACCCCATCGATGGCCTTGACGGCCTTGTAATGCTTCACCAGATCATGGGCGACGACAGCGTCCGCCATGCCAACCTCCTCCTTGGCGGCAAACCTGCTACCGCACGCACCCTGGTCAGTCGTTGTAAAAGCTGCGGGCGACATCGTGCCACGCGGCGCCGACAGCGAGCGCCATCCCTCTGCGAGAGCGCCATGCCTCTCGGGTCTCTCAGGCCTTTCCCGTTGGACAGGTCACTCAGCTGTCCAACGCCTGCTCGAGATCGGCGATCAGGTCGACCGCGTCCTCGATGCCGACAGACAACCGGATCAGGTCACCGGGCACTTCCAGCTCGGTGCCTCGGACGCTGGCGTGCGTCATTCGAGCCGGGTGCTCGATCAGTGATTCAACTCCGCCGAGCGACTCCCCCAGTGTCCACAGCTGCGTACGGCCGATTGCGTCGACGGCGTGCTGCTCGCCGCCCGCGAGCTGGAAGCTGACC
Organism: Actinomycetota bacterium; assembly: GCA_030853805.1. Lineage (GTDB taxonomy): Bacteria > Actinomycetota > Actinomycetes > Actinomycetales > Dermatophilaceae > Allobranchiibius. The sequence continues at coordinate 6,564 of JALYUK010000049.1, forward strand.
ATTCCGCCGAACCGCTTCATCTGGGTAGCAGCAATGTCGTGGCCGGGATGGGAATCCAAGCCGGGGTAGTAGATCTGGGTGACGTCCTCGCGTCCCTGCAGAAATGAGACAACTTTCTCCGCGTTGTCACAGTGTCGCTCCATCCGCAGCGACAGGGTCTTCAGTCCGCGCAGCACGAGCCACGAGTCCATCGGCCCGGAGACGGCACCGAGGCTGTTCTGATGGAACGCGATCCGCTCGGCCGCATCCTGCATGTCAGGAACGCCGATCTGCTTGGCGACAACGACGGCTCCCCCGACGACATCACTGTGCCCTCCGGCGTACTTGGTGGTGGAGTGCATCACGATGTCCGCGCCGAGCCGCAACGGCTGCTGGAGGTAGGAGGACGCGAAAGTGTTGTCGACCACCAGCAATACGCCCGCTTCGTGCGCAATCTGGGCAATGGCCGCGATGTCAGCGATACCGAGCAACGGGTTCGTCGGCGTCTCGATCCAGATCAATTTGGTGACGCCGGGTCGAATCTCACCGCGAATCGCATCGGCCTGCCCCACCTTGGCGAGGCTGTAGTCGACCCCCCACGCCTTCACGACCTTGTCGACGAGTCGAAACGTGCCGCCGTAGGCATCGGTCGGGATGATGATGTGGTCACCCGGCCGTAGCAGCCCGCGCAGGATCGCATCCTCCGCCGCCAGGCCGGACGCGAAAGCAAACCCCTGCGACCCGCCCTCCAGGTCGGCGATGCACTCCTGCAGCGCCGTGCGGGTCGGGTTCGCGGAGCGGGAGTACTCATAACCCTCACGGAATCCGCCGACACCGTCCTGTTTGTAGGTCGAGGTCTGGTAGATGGCGGGTACGACCGCGCCGGTGCGAGGATCCGGCTCCTGCCCCGCGTGGATGGCGCGAGTGGAGAAGCCGTGCTCAATACGATCAGTGTGGTCAGCGGTGCTCATGAGCCAAGGTTAATGCGGCGACGGGTGCGACTCAGGCGCCCGGCTGGTACGGGCCGAGCACGCAGAACTCGTTGCCCTCAGGGTCGGCCAACACCGCCCATCCCTTCTCGCCGTCCCGTCGGTCATCGACCATCGATGCTCCGAGCGCCAGAATCCGGTCGACTTCCGCGTCGCGAGGGCAGTCGACCGGCCGGACGCACAGATGCATCCGGTTCTTGACCGTCTTGACCTCTGGCACCTTCAGGAAGAGCAGATACCGGTCATCGGGGCCGGTCAGTCCGCATTCCTCATCCCCCGGTTGCATCTCATCAGCAGGATCGACGACGAAGTCCGTAAGCACCTGCCCCCACCACATCGTCAACGCGTAGGGGTCGGCGGCATCGATACAGAAATTACTTGCGCGAGAAGCCATACCCCACCGTGCCACCGGCCCCGTCTGGCACGCAACGGGGTTGCCGGCGTTCGGTTCACAGCGCCGAGTTCAACGCCTGCCAGTCGATACCGCCCGGGGCCCGGTCCACGATGGTCTGCAGCAACCCCAGACGTGCTGCGCGTAGCTCCTCGTCAGGGGCCATGACGAGCACCTCGTCGAAGAAACGCGCCAACGGCTCCAGGAGGTTCGATGCAGTCGACAGCCACTGCGGGAGCGTGTCACTGCGGTGGTCGGCAAGCACGGCCACCATCGCAGCAAGGTGGAGCTCGGCGGGGTCCCTCAACAGCGTCTCGTCGTATGCCGCAGCCGTACCGGCCGGAACGATGCGGGTGATGCGCTGCACCGACTCCACCAGGGACGCGAGCATCGGGTCGACCCTGGCAGCTGCGATATCACATAGTGCGGCCTGCGCCCGACCCGGAGTCGCTGCCAACGGCGCGACTGCATCGACCATCCTGGCATCGACTCCCTCGTCGCGCAGCTGCTGCTTGAGTCTGCCCACAACGAAGTCTGCTGCTGCATCAACCGATTCGACCCCGACCTCGATCCCCTGCTCACGAAGCCTGACCGCAGCCACCGCCAGGCCCGAGTTGATCGTGACCGCCGACAGCGCCTCGTGCGCGCGCAGGATCGCGACCACGCCCAGCGCCGCGCGACGCAGCGCGAACGGGTCGGAGGAGCCGGTCGGTTTCGCCCCGAGCGCGAACATTGCGGCCAGCAGATCAAAGCGATCCGCGAGCGCCAGCAGCGCGCCCGGCAATCCGGCCGGCACCGCATCACCGGCTGTCTTCGGCTGCTCCATCTGAGCCAGCGCCTCAGCGACCGCCGCGCTCTCACCGGCGCGGGCGGCATATTCCCGGGCCATCGTGCCGGCGAGGGATGACAGCTCGATGACCATCTGGGACGAGAGATCGAACTTGGCCAGTTCGCCTGCCCGAGCGAGGGTCTGGCGCTGGTCATCGTCCAGTGCGATATCAACCGCGAGCGCGGAGGCCACGTCGGCGATCCGGTCAGCACGCTGCGCCACCGACCCGAGCCGGTTCTCGAACGTCAGCTTCGCGATACCGGCGCGCAGGTCGGCGAGCGGCATCTTCAAATCAGCGTCGTAGAAGAACGCGGCGTCCTCGTACCGTGCGCGCAGCACCTTCTCGTTGCCCTCTCGCACCACGTCGTCATCACACGAGCCGTTTGCCATCGTGATGAAGTGCGGCAGCAGCGAACCGTCGGCGGCACGCACCGGCAGGTAGCGCTGGTGTTTGCGCATCACCGTGGTGAGAATCTGCTCGGGGAGCTGCAGATAACGCTCTTCGTAGGCGCCGAGGATGCCGTGGGGTGCCTCGACCAGGTTGGTGATCTCGTCCACCAGATCGGACTCGGCGTTGAAATCGACGATGCCGCCGACCTTCCCGGCCAGGGCGCTCGCCTGCGAAATCACCGCTGCACGTCGCGCGCCCGGATCGAGGACGATGCCGCGCTCGGCCAGGATCGGGGTCAGGGTCTGTGCGTTCTCTATGCGGACCAGCGGATCGGCGTCGCCGCGCTGCGTGTACGTCGTGCGTCCGGTACGCAGGCCCGACGCCTGGGCGGGCACCAGGTGCGCGCCCCACAACGCCACCACCCACCGGATGGGTCGGCTGTAGGTCAACTCGGCATCCGACCAGCGCATGTTGCGGTCGGCGCGGATCCCGGTCACCACCGTGGTGACGATCTCGCCGAGTACCGCGAGGACGTCGCGGCCAGGCAGGTCGAGCTGCACCGCAACGTGCTCGGCACCGTCGAATTGCGCCTTGATCAGGCCTGCCGGATCGACCTTCTGCCCGCGGGCGAATCCTTGGGCAGCCTTGGTCAGATTTCCGTCGGCGTCGTAGGCCGCAGCAACTTTCGGGCCCTTTCGCAGCGTCTGCGCGTCCGGCTCGCGGGCCGACACGTCGCGCACCTGCGCCACGATCCGTCGTGGGGTACCGAGCACCGATACCTCACCGGATGTCAGGCGGCTGGCGGCGAGGCAGGTAGTGAGAAGTTCGCGGACCTGCCCGATGGCCTGCTCCACGACGTGCGGGGGAAGTTCTTCCACCCCCAACTCGAACACGAAGTCCTGAGCCGACGCATCGGCCTCGATGCTCGTCTCCTCCTGTGCACCGGCAGCTGGCGGCATGAGCGCCGAGCCGGCCACGATGGGCGCGCTGTCGGACTTCAACAGCGGGAAGTCCAGCTCCGCGCGACGCTCCACCCAGAGCGCCGCGACGTCGCGTGCCAACCCGCGCATCGTAGAGAACGCCTGCGCCCGCTCCGTCGTGGAGATCGCGCCACGCGAATCGAGCACGTTGAAGGCCTGGCTGGATTTGAGCACGAAGGTATGCGCCGGCACCGGCAGTCGCGCATCGACCATCCGCTGCGCCTCGGCGGTGAACCGCTCGAACAGATCCCGGTTGGTCTCGACGTCGGCTTCGTCGAGGTAGTACCTCGACATCTCGTACTCCTGCTGCCCGAATGCCTCGCCGTAGGTGATTCCCGGCGCGTAGATCATGTCCTTGAAGTGGCTGACACCTTGCTGCGCCATCATGATCCGCTCGATGCCGTAGGTCAGCTCCACGCTCACAGGGTCGAGGTTCTGGCCGCCGACCTGTTGGAAGTAGGTGAACTGGGTGACTTCCATACCGTCCAGCCACACCTCCCAGCCCAGCCCCCACGCACCGATCGCGGGCTGCGCCCAGTTGTCCTCGACGAACCGCACGTCGTGCGCGCCCAGGTCGATACCGATTGCCTCGAGGGACTCCAGGTAGAGCTCCTGCGGGTTGCCGGGGTCGGGTTTGAGGATCACCTGGAACTGGGTGTGCGTCTGCAGCCGGTTGGGGTTCTCGCCATACCGGCTGTCATCGGGTCGGACGCTCGGTTCCACGTACGCGACCCGCCACGGCTCGGGACCGAGCACTCGCAACAGCGTGGCGGGGTTCATCGTGCCCGCTCCCACCTCGGTATTGAAGGGCTGGACCACCATGCATCCACGGTCGGTCCAGAACTTCTGCAGGGTCAGCAAGGCATCTTGCACAGTCAGCACCGGGCAAGGCTATCGACGGCCGGTGCGGGTAACGAATCGATTTGGTAACGGTGCCAACCCATCCGATCAGGCCGGAGTCTCAGAAGGCAACTCATCATCAGGCAATTTCTAAGGGGAATCTCATGCACGCAGTGCGGCGCACGACTCGAACACTTTCGGCTGGTGCACTGCTACTCGGCCTGGCTGCGTGCGGCCCGGGCAGCAACTCCGCCTCGACGTCATCGTCGACCGCCGCTCCCGCCGCTACAGGTACCACCACCTCGGCTTCGTCTTCCTCCTCCCCCACGACGACGGCCTCTGCGACCGCACGCGGTCCGGTCTCGTCGTCGGCTGCCGCCACATCGCTTCGCGCACGCAGCGGATACGCGACGCCGGCCGTCGTAAGAGTCGGGTCGGCTTACGAGGCGGCAACTCTTGCGGCAGGGAACAAGGTGGCCTTCTGGACCGGCGACGGGACGACCTGGAAGCCCGCAGGAAGCAGCCCCCACCTACCCGTGTTCTCCTCGGCCGCAGCCGCCCCCACCGTGACCGGTGCACTCCTGTCGGGCGCCCCACACGCCATGTTCATCGTGGACGGCGCATTCACCGGCGACGGCACCGGCCAGGCCATTGCATACGGCAGAGGTCGCTCCGGGTGGTCGGCCTACACCGCACAACGAGACGGTTCTCTGGCGCCGTCCGGGCACGGTGTCAGCACCTTGAACGGCGCCCCCGGCCTCGAGCTGAAGATGAAGTTCACCAGATCCGGCTTTCAGACCTCTTCCCTCTGGGGTCCGGACAGCGCCGCCTCAAACGCGGTCCAGACTCACAACCCCACCATCAGGAACTGGCACGCCCAGCGTTCCAGCTTGATGCTCGCCTCGAGCAACGTCTTCACCGCGCAGCGGGTAGCCGGCGCCAAGATCGTCGACAGCACCCCCACCCACAGCGGGACGACGCTTGCGAACGGGACGTGGATGGGCCGGTTGGACGGTGTCAGTTCTGACGGCTCTCTCAAGGTGCAACCGATTCGACTCGCCACCTGCTCTGCACCGGACGGCTACTGCACCACCCCGGTCGGTCGTGATGTGCAGGTCGTCGTACCGGACCAGTTGTCCACAGTGGTCCTCGACGGAACCACCTCTTTCACCGCGCCCGGGTGGTTCTTCACGCAGACTGCGGCAGAGGGCGCCGATAACTCGGGCGTGCTGTTCAAGGCTTACAGCCCGGGCGCTCCGTACGTGGTCTCCCCCAAAGTGGCCACGTCTGCGCGCGTCAACGGGCTCCTGCGCTTCACGGTTTCAGGTGGACGCGTCACGGCGTTGGCGAGCGTCTTCACCCCCTGAGAGTCCGGGTGGATGGCTTCTTCGGGTTGGTGCAGCTCTGCCATTGCACATCGGTCGACCCCGCACGCCCCTGCACCAGAGCCGGAACACACGAGAAAGGGTGCGCAGTGACACTGCGCACCCATTCTCGACACAACTCAGCAGGTGCCGCTCAGGTCGCAGCGGACTCCGCACGCTCGAAGCAGTAGGCCGAGAAGATTCTGATGCCCGAATCGTGGGCGGTTTCCGGGAAAGCCGACATCGGCTTGGTGGACACCAACTCCAGCCCTCGTGATGCAAAGATCTTGGGCACGTCGTGCGGGTACTGACGGTGCGAATTACGCCCGGGTGGCTCGATTGCCAGGACCGACCTGCCGATGCGGACGATGTCGTCGAACACGCGCGTGCTGGAGGGGTGGATGTGCTCGATGACGGCCATCGTGAAAACGAGGTCGAAACTGTCGTCGGAGAAACCGGAGAGCACGTCCTCAGCTGCACCGACGTGAATCGTCGTGTCGCTCAACTGCGGGTAGGTGCGGCGCAGTAGCTCGACGGCATGCGGACTGATCTCGACCCCTTCGACGTTGGGGTAACCGTGGTCGACCAGGTAGGCCAGGTTGCGGCCGACGTTGCATCCGACCTCGAGGATGCGCGCGTCGGAGGGGAGGTCGGAGATGAGTTGGAGCAGAACCTTACTTCGACCCTCGACCTGGGTGTATGTCGACGGGACGTTGTCAACAGGTGCCGGCTGCCGCCAGAACGCGTGCAGCGTCTCGATGTCGTCAATGCCCTTCGTCGGGGCCGCGGCGGGCTTGGGAGCCGGCGCGGGCTTGGGGGCCGGGGCTGTACTGGGGGCTGAACCGCCGGCGGCCCGAACTTTCACGCGGTGCGCTGCTTCCCAGATAGCAGGTGGCGCCCAGCGCCTCACCTGGTGCTTGTGTGAACCCCAAAACGACGCTTGCCCCATATTTTTTCCCTCAATCTGCTGAAGCTGGTTCCCGACCGTCGCATCAGGTGCGCACGGATGGCGGGACGGTGCTCGGACCGTAACACGACCGGCCGCATATTCACCGGAAACTCGCGCTGTTTTCGGCCTCGGTCGGACCACTTCACTCACAGGCAACGCCGGACGCAGGTAACCCATTTCTCCCGGCAGCAGAGTCGCGTATTTCTGCAGGAAGGTTCTGGACCGTTCATCCGTTGAAGCAGACATGATCTTCGGTTTCGGACGAGTTGGCACGATGGTTTCTGCTACTGACGCGCTTCCCGGGCGCCCTACTGCGATGCAGCACGTTCCTGCTGACCACGCGGTGCTCGGAACTTCACTGAAAGGACCGTGGCCCGAAGGCACCCAGGTGATGTACGTCGCGATGGGCTGCTTCTGGGGAGCGGAGCGCTTCTTCTGGAAAATGCCCGGGGTGGTGACGACCGCTGCGGGGTACATCGGTGGATTCACGCCGAACCCGTCGTACGAGGAGACCTGCACCGGCCGCACCGGGCACACCGAGGCCGTTCTCATCGCCTATGACCCCAAGCAGACGGATGCCGAGCATCTGCTCAAGACCTTCTGGGAAAACCACGACTCAACCACCAAATACCGCCAGGGCAACGACGTCGGCACCCAGTACCGGTCGGCTATCTACTGGACCACGCCCGAGCAGGAGGCCGCCGCGAAGGCGACCCGCTCGGCGTTCCAGGAAGTGCTGACCCAGCACGGACACGGCGAGATCTCGACCGAACTCGCCCCCGCCGGGGAGTTCTACTACGCCGAGGGGTACCACCAGCAGTACCTGCACAAGAACCCCGGCGGCTACTGCAACCACGGCCCCAACGGAATGACCTGCCCGGTCGGTCTGGTCAAGCAGGACGAGCTGCCCAGCCAGGAGTCGGTGCTCCCACCGACCAGCGGTTGATCTCATCGAGATGTCAGTTTCGGAGGGTCACATCGCGTC
>JALYUK010000053.1 GCA_030853805.1 Actinomycetota bacterium
CGACCGCGGTTCGCCGGTGCCGTGATCCACCCACGAGTCCCGCGGGTGAGTTATGGATCATTCAGGTCGCGTGTTGTGGTTCGATGGCCGGCTTGGGGGCCGATTCGTGAACCAGCAGCATGATGCCGGCGGCAAGGACCAGGCAGATGCTCATCATCAGGAACGATGCAGAGTTCGACCCGGTGGAGCCGTCGAGCCAGCCGACCAGATAGCTGCCGGCGAACCCGCCGACGGCCCCGGCTGAGTTGATCATGGCGATGGCCGGCGCGGCGGCGTTGGCAGGTAGGAACTCGCTGATGTTGGCGAAGTACGGGCCGTAGGGTGCGTACATGCAGCCGCCGGCAATCACCAGCAGCACGAATGAGGGCCAGAAGTGGTTGGGTCCCAGTAGGTAGGAGCCGTAGAAGGCCAGTCCGCCGGCCAGCAGCCAGGGCCAGACAAACGCCGTCCGATGACCGGAACGATCTGAAAGGCGACTGTTGATCAGCATCAAGACGACGGCCAGGGCATACGGGACGGCGGAGATCAGGCCGGTCGCACCGATTCCTTGGCCCGACCCGGCTTTGACGATGGTGGGTAGCCAGAACACGAACCCGTAGACGCCAACGCTCCACATCAGGTATTGCACTGACAACAACACGACGTTCCGGGACTTGAGGGCGGCCGCCCAGTGGTTGACCGGCGGCAATGCCGACTGCTCGTTCTCCAGGGCCGCCTCGACCGCCTGCCGCTCCGGAACATTCAGCCATTTCGCGTCGCTGGGTCGGTCGGCGACCAGAGCGCGGAAGATGAAAGCCCAGATGATTGCCGGAATGCCCTCGATCAGGAACATGCCCCGCCACGAGGTGGCCTGGATCAGATATCCGGAGACCACGGACAGCCAGAGCACGGTGACCGGATTGCCCAGAATGAGATAGGTATTGGCCCGACCGCGTTCCTGTTTGGTGAACCAGTGGCTCAGGAAGATGACCATCGCCGGCAGCACCGCAGCCTCGACGACACCAATCAGGAATCGGACAACGATGAGAAGGACGACGCTGTGGAGTACCCCTTGCAGCGAGGCCAGCACACCCCACAGGATAAGAGTCCAGAAAATCAGCGTCTTCACGCTCTTGCGTTCGGCGTACAGGCTCCCGGGCACCTGGAACAAGAAGTAGCCGATGAAGAACGCGGCCCCGATCAGGGCGGCGACGCCGCTGGTGATGTTCAGATCGTTCTTCATCCCGCCGGCGACGGCGAGGGAGTAGTTGGATCTGTCCAGGTAGGCGATGCTGTACGTGACGAACGAAATTGGTAGCAGCCGGGCCCATCGCTGTCTGCCCAGCCCGGCCGGCCCACCGATTTCCGCACTCACTTGACTGGCCAATTCGTTGACCTCCTTGTTCGCCCGGCTCGGAACCGGAAAAGGACGCGCCACCACGGGACGCCGCCTCGCGGTGCCGGATGAGCCGGTGAGGTCGAGACGATCCGCGTACAGCGTCAGTATCCAACAAGACTTGCGCTATCGCAAGGAATATTATCGGCCCTACTCGCGCGACGTGGTGCGGTCGGACCGGCAGCGGGTCGCGCACAATGGGCCGCTGCTGACCGATGTAGCAGTGCGGTCGAACGGGGGAGCGGCAGGGTTGATGGGGGAAGCACACCAACCTCTACCGACTGACCGACCTCGGCGTCACTCTGGTCGTGCCCGACCCTGCGACTTCGGACTCCAAGCTGCGTCAGCGAACGGCGGTAGCCGGCGCTGGGCGGCCGGTACCACGTGATCGGTACGCCCGGACCGCCGCCCGGTTGCTGCAGGTCAGGTCGCAGTACCGCTTCGATCGATTGCGCGAGAGGTCGACCAGCACGTCAGCGCAGTCGTCGTTGCCGCAGATTCGCAACCTGCTGAGCTCGTCCGCCCGGACCATGTCCACGATGGCCATCGCAGCTTCGACCGCCATCCGAGCGGCCAGCGGCGCTGCGCTGGGTGTGGCGTGCAGGTGGTAGTCCCACTCGTCGTGCCGGACCAACTGCGGAAGCGCGTGGAATTCCAGGAGTAGCCCATTGATCAGCGCTACGACACCTTCCCGATCGAGCTCCCAGATCTCGCGCAACCGCGGTCGGAGGTTCTGTACCGCTGAGAGTTCTGCCTCATCGTGCGTTCGGGAGCCGGTCCATCCCCACGCTGCGACGAACGCGTCGAGGGCCGCGACATCTGGAAGATGTTCCAGGTCGCCGCTGGTGTTCACCCACCCTGCGGCAGCCGCCAGTGCGACCTCGGTGTCATGAGTGAAAAGCATGTTGACTCCTAACTACGGTCGACGTACTGTCACTAGTCTAACGATCTATGACTAATGACGATGTGATCGGGAAAGCGAGACGCGTAGGCGATGGCAGCGACGGTACGGGGAACTGGAGCAGGCATGGGGTTGGCGGTGCTGTCCGCCGCATCGTTCGGATCGTCCGGTGCGTTCGGCGGCTCCCTGATCGCGGCCGGCTGGACGCCGGCGCTGGTGGTGCTGATCCGCATCGCCCTCGGTGCGTCGATTCTCGGGGTTCCCAGCTTCCTCGCCCTTCGCGGGCGATGGGGGATCCTCTGGGCCGGGCGCCAGGTCGTCGTGCTCTACGGCGTTTTCGCGGTCGCCTGTGCCCAGGTCTTCTACTTCAACGCTGTGCAACGCCTTTCCGTCGGCGTCGCCTTGATGCTCGAGTATCTCGGGGTGGTGCTTGTCGTCGGTTGGATGTGGGCGCGACACGGCCGCATTCCGCACCGTTTGACCGTAGCCGGCTCGGTGGTCGCCGTTGCGGGTCTGGCGCTCGTGCTCGACCTGTTCGGCGGCACCAGGCTCGATCCCGTCGGTGTGCTCTGGGGTTTGGGGGCTGCCGTCGGGCTCGCCGTGTTCTTCGTGGTTTCGGCACGCAGTGAGGACGCCCTACCGCCGGTCGCCATGGCCGGCGTCGGCATGGGCATCGGAGCCGTGGTCCTGTTGCTGTTCGGACTGATCGGAGTGCTGCCGTTTGGTGCGGGCTCGTCGACTGTTCAGCTCGCCGGCGCGCGTTTGCCGTGGTGGGTGCCCATTGCAGGGCTGTCGGTCATCGCTGCTGCATTGGCCTACGCGGTCGGGGTGACCGCCGCGCGCGCGTTGGGCGCCACCCTGGCGTCCTTTCTCGGCCTCACCGAAGTGCTGTTCGCGGTGTTGTTCGCCTGGCTGCTGCTCGACGAGCTGCCGACGCCGATCCAGCTTGCCGGTGGGGCGCTGATCATCGGTGGCGTGTGCCTGGTTCGAGTCGACGAACTCCGCCGCGCCCGGGTGCCCATCCTCGAACCGGTCGAGGCATTCTCCTCGTGACAAGATCCGTCGACGTAGAACCGGAGAGGTCGCCGACGGCAGCACCTGCGATCTCGATCACGGTGTGCTCGCTACGGTGCAACTCGGCCAGAACGGACCACCGTCGAACGGAACTGAGGTAGTAAGTGCAGCGCGTCTCCGTAACCAGGTGGTGGTCGCCTTTGCCTTTCTGGCGGTGATGGTGGCGACGGCGCTGCCGACACCGTTGTATCCGATCCATGAGAAGCAGCTGGGT
>JALYUK010000064.1 GCA_030853805.1 Actinomycetota bacterium
GCTGGTCTTCACCGTGTACAAGGTCGCCAGCTACCCCAAGACCAACTTCCCAACCAACACGGTCTACGCCAACACCACCGGCCCCGAACTACGCCTCGTCACCTGTGGCGGCACCTTCGACGCCCAAGCAGGTCATCTCCGCAACAACACCGTCGTCTACGCACGACTGACCTCCTAAACCACCAAGGGCCCACCACCAGCATGGTGCCGCACGCCCCGCCTGCCCAGATGTGCCACAAACCCAGGTGTGCCAGGAGCCAGGCCCACGACGGGAATGGAACGGAAGTGATCGCCCAGATGGGCAACGCGGGTGACCCCTCCGCTCCTCGGCACGCTCACGCCGATGAACACGAGCTGCCCGTCCAGGCGGAAGGAAGACACCAGAAAAACTTCACCGATCCCATCCAGATTGTGACGCGCGTCCGCCCCGGCGGGTCGCCTAAGGAGTTGCGGTGACTGCGACACCACACGATCCGGTGATTGCCACACCACCACGCATCTTCGGTGGCCGTTACGAGGTCGGGGAACTGATCGGCCGTGGCGGTATGGCTGAGGTCCACTTGGGGCAGGACACTCGCCTGGGGCGCGCCGTGGCTATCAAGGTGCTGCGCTCGGACCTGGTCCGTGACTCCTTGTTCCTGACCCGGTTCCGTCGTGAGGCGCAATCGGCGGCCGGTTTGAACCATCACGCGATCGTGGCGGTTTATGACTTCGGTGAGGATGTCTTCCTGGAGACTGGCGGGGCCCGGATCGAGGTCCCCTACATCGTGATGGAGTACATCGAAGGCGAAACGCTGCGCGCGATCGTGGATAGGGAGGGCGCCCTCGCTCCCGATGAGGCCGCGCGGATCACGATGGGCATCTTGTCCGCGTTGGACTATTCCCATAAGAAGGGCATTGTCCATCGTGACATCAAACCCGCCAACGTGATGCTGACCCGCGGTGGCAGCGTCAAGGTCATGGATTTTGGTATCGCCCGCGCCATGGGCGACGCTGGCGCGACGATGACCTCGGCGCAGGCGGTGGTGGGTACCGCGCGGTACTTCTCGCCCGAGCAGGCACAGGGCGAAAGGGTTGATGCCCGATCCGACCTGTACTCCGCTGGGTGTGTGCTGTTTGAGCTGCTGAGCGGGCGTACGCCTTTCGTGGGGGAACCGGTCAGCCTCATCTACCAGCACATCACCAACGCGCCGAACCCCCCATCGGTCTACCAGGCGTCCGTGCCGCCAGCGATGGACGCCGTCACCTTGCACTCCCTGGGCAAGGCGCGCCAGGGCCGCTACCAACACGCTGCTGATTTCCGAGCCGACCTACACCGTGCCCGCACCGACAAACCGCTCAGTGCTGCAGCAGCCGCCCTGCTGGACGGGCCGAGCCCAACCCACGCGCAACCGCAGGCTGTGCCCATGCCGCAGCGCACTGAACAGACGGAGGAGTACGACAGATCTGAATACGACAGATCGCAGTCCCCACCCCGCCGCACGGCGATCTGGGTGGTTGCCGTAATCGCGCTGCTCGCGATCCTCGGCATCGGCTATCTGGTGTCGACGTCAGGGTCTGGTACCAAACTGGCCACGGTGCCATCGGTGATCAACCTGTCCCAGGCCGCGGCAACCTCAACGCTGACCTCGGATCACTTCGCCGTCCGGGTCCGCACAGTCACCAATGACGCCACCGTGGGGCAGGTAGTCAGCCAGGATCCAGGACCGAATGTGCACGCGCCGTCCGGCGCCACGGTAACCATTGATGTCTCTGCCGGCCCCGATGCGCGGCAGATACCGAATGTCGCAGGCCAGACCCGGCAGCAGGCAACCCGAACGTTGAAGGAGAACGGTTTCCCGAACGTCACTGTCAGTAGTCACCAGGTGTCTGACACCCAGTACGAGCCCGGGCAGGTCGCCAGCACCACTCCCGCGGCCGGAAATTCCTCACCGCCCAGCGCGCAGATCATCCTCAACCTCAGCGATGGACACGTCACGGTGCCCACCGACTTGACAGGCAAAACCAGCGCAGCCGCCCAAAGAGAGCTACGGGCCGCGCACTTGAACTACACGATCCAGACAGTGACAACCTTCAATGCGAACCTGATCGGAAAAGTTGTCACGGTCAACAATGCCGGGCAGAAAGTCGCCGTCAACTCCGTCATCACGCTCCACGTCGGCACACCACCAACCTCAACCTCAACAGTGACCTCGACGGCGACGTCGACCGTCCCACCACCGTCGACCGCGACCTCAACGGCGACTGTCCCACCGCCGCCCCCGCCGCCGACTGCGACCGCGACATCGACGGCCCCACCGCCGACCGCGACATCGACCTCAACGGCGACCGTCCCACCGCCGACCGCGACAACTACATTGACTGTTCCACCGCCGCCTTCATCGTCACCGTCCAGTAGTTCCACATCGACGACACCCCCCGCGAGTACCTCGAGCCCGCCCAGCACGTCAACCGGCCCTGCGACCGCGAGCAGCAGCTAGAGCGCCGCGCTCTGGTCGCGCCCTCCCTCAAACCTGCCCGCCCGCAACGCGGGGTGGTGAGTTCGCCCCACCGCACACGCAACCGGTCCACCCGGTGGTCGTTGCCATGCAGTTCGACGTACCGGTCGCTATACGTGACCAGGAACGCGTCCTCGAAACGGCGTACAGCTCTTCTGGGTTCTGGTAGCTCATTGGCTGAGCGGTGACACCAGGCCCCCTTTCCCTTCGGACTGGCACCTTCGCTGTCCCCGGCCGTAGTTCTACTGCCGTACATCAGGATGGCGCCCAGTAGCGGCACCCGTTCGAGGGGATTTTTGCCGGTGTCGACGGACCTACGGAAAGCCACGGGGCCCGGCCCGATCGTGCGGCCAGGCCCCGGGCCTTGCCAGGCGGCGGCCACTATCGGTGATCTGGGGGGGATCCACGCCAGGCCAGCCACCCGCACGTTCATTCTAGGCCGAGCCCACCAGGTTCTGCGGAACCTGGTGGGCCATGACTGCGAGGGGATCGGGGACCGGGACGGGTCAATGATTGAGACTGGGTCCGATTTTGCCCACGGGTGGAGTGGACTATGCATGAGCGTCGGCTTGTGGTGAGCCTTG
>JALYUK010000083.1 GCA_030853805.1 Actinomycetota bacterium
ACCAGGACTCGCCGTGGCTGGCATACCCTTTCGCGGGTAGTTCACCCAGCATCAGGCTGAGGTCATCTCGATGTGGCCCCACCAGGGTGATTCCACGTTCTCGTTCCCTGGACCGCAGCTGCGCGAAACCGGCGTGCATCGCCGCAGTGATCTGCTCGACGTCAGGCACCTGCGCAGTGCAATTCGCATCGACAGCTATTCCCTCCAGCGCCGACTCGTAGCCGATGCGTGCACCGGACACGCTGTCGCTGACCTGGTCATAAGCCTGCTGCACGTAGGGGGCCAGATCACCCAACAACCGCAGCCTCGCGTACACCAGGTTGGCGCCAGTTGCAGCGAGGTGGGTGTCCCACACCGGTAGTGAGTCGGCGACAGCCGCATCGGCGGCTGCAGATCCGCCGGCCCGCCCGGACTTCATCCCGGACTTCAGCAGCGCATTGCGCTGCTTGAGGATCTTGTCGTAGTCCGCTCGAGCCGCCGACCAACGAGGTTGCCGCGCCACCAGCAGATCATCCAGGAAGCGTCGACGCCCCGCAGGGTCACCTTTGACGAGGGCGAGATCCTCCGGCGCGAAGAGCACCGTACGCAGACTGCCCAGAATATCCCTGGGTCGCACCGGCGAACCCCTCCCGAGACGTGCCCGGTTGGCGCGACTGGGGTTGATCTCCAGCTCGATGCCCTGATCGCGACCATCGCGCACGACGATCGCGCGGATGACCGCCTGCTCGGTGCCGGCCCGCACCAGCGGGTGATCGGTCGCGACACGGTGCGACCCAAGACTCGCCAGATAACCCACGGCCTCGACAAGGTTCGTCTTGCCTTGCCCATTACGTCCGACCAGAGTGGTGATGCCCGGCTCGAAATCGAGCTCGACCTGCTCGTACGACCGGAAGTCGCTCAAGGTCAGCCGCCGCAGGTACACCAGGGAAGTCTAGGGAGCACCGAAGCCGCCTGAACCCTCAGTGGTCGGTGACAATGCCCTTCTCGCCCTTTTTGGTGACGGCGTGACCGCCGAACTCATTACGCATCGCCGCGACTGCTCGCATGGCGGGGGAGTCATCCTGACGCGACACGAAACGCGCGAAGAGCGACGCTGAGATGACTGGCATCGCCACGCCGTACTCGACCGCTTCCTGCACAGTCCAACGGCCCTCACCGGAGTCGTTGACGAAACCGGAGATGTCGTCGAACCCCGGGTCCTTTTCCAGCGCACTGGCCATCAGTTCCTGCAGCCAGGAACGCACGACGGTGCCGCGGGTCCACGCCTTGAATGCGGCGGGGACGTCGGTCACGATCTCTTTGGCGGCCAGCAGCTCGTAACCCTCGGCGTAGGCCTGCATCATTCCGTACTCGATGCCGTTGTGGACCATCTTGACGTAGTGACCAGAGCCGACATCGCCGGCGTGCACCCAGCCCTCGTCGCGCGGTCCCTCGGGTCGTAGCGCGTCGAAGATCGGCAGGACGCGCTCGATGTCCTCGTCGCTGCCGCCACACATCAGGCCGTAGCCCTCTTCTTTGCCCCACACCCCGCCGGAGACGCCGCAGTCCACGAAGGCGATTCCCTTCTCATGCAGCTCTGCCGCATGCCGCTGGTCGTCGGTGAACTTGCTGTTGCCGCCATCCACGATCAGGTCACCCTCGGCGAGCAGCTCGGACAGATCGTTGATCACTGCATCGGTGACCCGGCCGGCCGGCACCATGACCCAGACGGCTCGCGGAGCGTCAAGTTTGGCGACCAGGTCTGCCAGATCCTTGGTGTCGCTGACCTTCTGGTCGGTGTCGTAGCCAACAACCTCATGGCCGGCAGCGCGCATCCTGTCGCGCATGTTGCCGCCCATTTTGCCCAGCCCGATCAAACCAATCTGCATGCGAACTCCTCAAACATCGTGACGTTAGCGGGTGCTTCAGGCACCCGCAGATTCTTCTCCCGACGCTACTCCCGTGCGCAGCTGCGCTGTACATCACTCAGTTCGCTGTACTTTCGTTCGCTGCCTTCGATCGACTTCGCTGCGGGCGCACCTCGCTGCGCTCAGCACACCCTGCGCGCCGTCTCTCTCAGTTCGCGAAGCGAACGGGCATCAGGACGTAGCGGTAACTCTCGTCCGCGTCGCCGTCCTCCTGCGCCTGCCCTGACAACACTGCGGGCCGACTCGGCTGGGTGAAAGACAGCCGCGCATAAGGCGTACCGATGGCTCCCAGTCCGTCCAACAGGAACTGCGGATTGAACGCGATTTCCAGCTCCGGTCCGGTCAGGTTGCACTCCACAGCCTCACTGGCCTGGGCGTCGTCGCCCTGACCGGCCTCGATACCTACCTGACCCTCGCTGAACCGCAGCCGGACGGCGGCGTTGCGCTCGGCGACCAGCGCTACCCGCTTGACGGCCTCGGCCAGGGTCGCTGTCGACAACACCGCGACCGAATCGACGCTGGTCGGGAAGATCGCCGTCACCTTCGGGTACTCCCCGTCCAGTAGCCGAGTTGTACTGCGACGCTGGCCCGCCTCAAAACCTACGAGTCCCTCACCACCGGCAGCGTGACCCAGCGCGATATCGACGGTTCCGGACGCTCCCAAGGCCTTCGCGGTGTCGGACAACGTGCGGGCCGGGATGAGAGCGACATGTGCTGCATCGGAGGTCGCCGGGTTCCAGGTCAGTTCCCGCAAAGCGAGGCGGTAGCGGTCAGTGGCCAGCAGGCTGAGCTTGTCGCCGTCGATCTCCATCCGCACACCGGTCAGGATCGGCAGGGTGTCGCCCTTGTCCGCAGCGATAGCAACCTGGGCAACGGCCTGGGTGAACACATCACCCTGCACCGAACCGCTGGGTTCGGGGGAGATCGGCAGGGTGGGGTAGTCAGCTGTCGGCATCTGCTGCAGAGCGAACCTGCTGGATCCACACGTCACCGTCAGTTTGGTGCCGTCAAGTGCGAGGTTGACCGGTTTGGAGGGCAACGAACGGGAGATCTCCGACAACAACCGACCCATTACCAGCGTCTTGCCCGGTTCTTCCACCTGTGCCGCGATGGTGATACGCGCCGATACCTCGTAATCGAAGGCGCTCAAGGTCAGCGAGTCTTCCGAGGCTTCGAGCAGCACACCGGCCAACACCGGTACCGGCGGACGGGTGGACAGGCCACGGACCGCCCAGGTCACAGCTTCGGCAAGCACATCGCGTTCGACCTGGAGTTTCACGACACGGACCGTCCTTGATGGCGATTTGTGATGGGTGGCTGATTGTGAGGGAGAGCAACTGCCCGTTCTAATGCTCGACAAGTCTGTCGTGCTGGGCGCAGAACGACCCTAGTCGGCGACGGCGCGACCGCCAACCACTTCGAAAGTTGTCGTTCTCCCCAGGCTGTCGGGGCTGACCTGAATTCTAGGAGACGTTCGTAGTAGTAGTAGGGGCTGTGGATTCTGTGGACAACTGACCCGATCGCCCGGATCGGCGGCCTCTCGCGCGGGATCCGGATGTGGACCAGTTGTGGTCAACGGCTGGGGACCGATTGCTCCACCGGTGGACAAACTAATCGTCCCCACAGGTTGTGCACCGGCGAGGGTGCCGCAACAGCCGGTTGTCCACCGTTTCGGTGGATCTGTGCACAGCTCGGTGGATAGTTTTTCGCGCCGGACCTGATCGCAGCAGGGAATCTTCGAACGTAGTTACCCACAGACTTGTCCACCGATTGTGGATAACTACTCGGCAGGAAGATGCCCAAATGTCCGCTGAGCGCGTTGAGTCGACGGATTCAGGGTTCTGGACGGCCGGTTATCCCCAGAATTTGTGGACAACCATGTGGATAACCGACTCAGTTGGTGGCGCGTCGAATCTGCAGCGTGAGTTCGCTGATCTGGTCGTACAAGTGACGACGATCGCCCATCTGGGTGCGAATCTTGCGGTCCGCGTGCATGACGGTCGTGTGGTCGCGACCGCCGAACTGCTGACCGATCTTCGGCAGCGACAGGTCGGTCAGCTCACGGCACAGGTACATGGCGATCTGGCGGGCATTGACCAGGGTGCGACTACGCGAGGACCCGCACAGATCGTCGATGGTGAGATCGAAGTATGCCGCCGTCGTGGTCATGATCGTGGACACACTGATCTGACCGGCGTTGGCCCCGGGCATCAGATCCTTCAGGACATGCGAGGCAAGGTCCATCGTGAGGGGCTGGCCCGACACGGACGCGTAAGCCGTCACCCGAATGAGCGCGCCCTCGAGCTCACGGATGTTGCTGGGCGCTTTGCTCGCAATCAGGCTCAGGACCTCATCCGGAATGGCCATCCGGTCGGCTACTGCCTTCTTACGCAGAATCGCGATACGCGTCTCCAGATCCGGCGGGGTGACATCGGTGGTCAGTCCCCACTCGAAGCGCGACCGCATCCGGTCCTCGAGCCCGCTGAGCATCTTGGGCGGCTGATCGCTGGTCAGCACGATCTGCTTCTCGCTGTTGTGCAGAGAATTGAAGGTATGGAAGAACTCCTCCTGGGTACTCTCTTTACCTTGCAGGAACTGCACATCGTCGATCAGTAGAACGTCGACGTCATCGCGATAGCGCTTTTGGAAGCGGCTGGCATTGTCGTCGCGGATGGAGTTGATGAAGTCATTGGTGAACTCCTCGGAGTTCACATAGAGCACGCGGAGATGTGGATAGTAGCTGCGCACATAGTGACCGACCGCGTGCAGCAGATGGGTCTTTCCCAGACCTGAGTCGCCGTAGATGAACAACGGGTTGTACGACCTGGCTGGCGTCTCGGCAACTGCCTGAGCGGCCGCGCAGGCGAATCGATTGCCGGCGCCGATCACGAACGTGTCGAAGGTGTATTTCGGGTTCAGCCGTGGATCGTTCGTCGCGACCGGGCTGGCAACCGTTGAGCGCGGTGGAGGCGGGAGGTGTCCGATCTGCGGTCCGCCCGGCTCGAGCGCTTCGACAGGAAAGAGTTCTGCAGCCTCGGCGCTCTGGTCCGGTGGCTGCAGGGACTCATCGACCGTCACCGCCAGCGTGACGGTTCGATTCAGCTGCTCACTGAGCGCAGCTGACACCGAACCGATCAGATCGGTCTCGACGATCCGTTTGGTGTGCTCGAACGGTACGGCCAGTACCGCGGTCTCACCGACGATCCCGATCAGCCTCGCCAACCGCAGATAACCGCGGTCACGTTGGGCGATTCCCGAATCTTCCAGGGTGAGGAGCGTGGAGTGCCACACGAAAGCAAGGTCGTGTTCGGAGTCACTCACAGTTGGCCCACTCCTTGTTGCCTGGTCAGCTCCACGGTGCTGCACCGGAGCAGTGTCGATGAGGGGCGATGAGATGTCACAGGACAGCGTATCGGCGTTCGTCCACAGGTTTTTCCACAGGCTGTGAATAAGATGCACCTCGAAGCGGTGACGACCGTAACAAGCCCGATTGCGATGATGCAACCTCACAGCCGAACAAACTTGGTAACGCTGCGGCGTGTCGGCTGGAATACCGGTGAAAAATCAGATCAAGTGAGAGGCTGGCGTATTGCCGCTGGCGCCGGTGTACACCCCCCACGTGCTGAGTTTGACCGACATTACCGTCCGAACGTAAGCTCTTCAGTGTCTCGTGCCCTGCGGCTGCCGATGGGTGGCGCGCACTGGAGACCATCCGACCAGGTAACACCACGCACTATCTGGGCCATCCGGCTCAGGCATCCGACCGGAGTGACACGTGAGCAAGCGCACCTTCCAGCCGAACACCCGCCGACGGTCCAAAACGCACGGCTTCCGCCTGCGCATGCGCACCCGCGCTGGCCGCTCGATCATCGCCTCTCGCCGCCGCAAGGGCCGCGAGAAGCTGACGGCCTGATTAGGCTCGTATCCGCAGCTCATGTTGCCGGTGGCGCATCGGCTGCGCCGACCGGCGCAGTTCACTGCAGTGCTTCGCAACCGGCGTGCCGGTCGCAGTGGCAGTGACCTGCTTGTGGTGCATGCCGCGCACGTTCCCCGCCCGGCTGGCATTTCGCCAGTACCCAGGGTGGGTTTCGTTGTTTCCAAAGCAGTCGGCAACTCGGTCATCCGGTCGCGGACTGCTCGGGTCCTGCGCCACCTTGTCGCACAGGAGTTACCCGTCATTCCCGTCGACGTCGATGTCGTGGTCCGTGCCGGGCCTGCTCTCCCGGCGGCGACGAGCCAGCGGGTACGAGTTGCCCTCCACGCGCAGTTGCGTGATGCCATCTCGCGGGCCCGGTGACTTCGATGAGGTCAGTACCCGCGAGGTCACTGAACCAGTGGTTGGCATGGCCGCTGGTCACGCTGGTGCGGCTCTACCAACGCTTCATCTCCCCGCTGTTCCCGCCGTCCTGCCGGTTCACGCCGTCCTGCTCGGCGTACGCACTGACAGCACTGCAACGCTTTGGTCTTCTCAAAGGCACCTGGCTGGCCGGCCGTCGACTGCTGCGCTGCAACCCCTGGAACGACGGGGGCGTGGACCACGTTCCACAGAAGAGACCATCGGACGACCTTCGCCACGCGGCGTAGTCGCCCGGCTGCACTGACCAGCTCACCCGAGACACACCGAGGACATCATGTTGGACACCCTGCTCTTCCCGCTCGAGTGGTTCGTTGCTCTGGTGATGGTGGGCTTCCACGACGGGCTCACCGCGATCGGTCTGAGCGCGACCTCAGGGCTGACCTGGGCTCTTGCGGTCGTGGGCCTGGTCGTGGTGCTACGGATTCTGTTGATTCCGCTGTTCGTCAAGCAGATCAAGACATCACGGCGGATGCAGTTGATCCAGCCGCAGATGCAGGCGATCCAGAAGAAGTACAAGGGCAAGAAGGACGCCGAGTCCCGTCAGAAGATGACGGAAGAGACGATGGAGCTCTACAAGCGGACGGGCACCAACCCGTTCAGCTCGTGCTTGCCGATCCTGCTGCAGGCACCGTTCTTCTACGCGTTGTTCCGGGTGCTGAATCACCTGGGGGACATTGCAAACCTCAAGAAGGACCCCGTCGGTCTGATGACTCAGGCCGCGGCACGGCAGGCTGAGCAGTCGTCTCTGTTCGGCACCCGGCTGTCGGACTCGTTCCTGCACACGAACGGATCGGGTTCGGCGAAAGTCGTGGCCATGGTGCTGATCGTGGCGATGGCCGGCACGATGTTCCTCACGCAGCGTCAGCTGATGCGCAAGAACATGCCTGCTGCGGCCTTGGACAACCCGATGGCCAAGCAGCAAAAAATCATCATGTACATCATGCCGCTGTTCTTCTTCGTCACCGGCCCGAGTTTCCCCATCGGTGTGCTGCTCTACTGGCTGACCACAAACGTATGGACCATGGGACAGCAGTTCTATGTCATCCGTCGGATGCCCGCACCCGGCTCGGAAGCGGAAAAGGCCTTGGAGGAGCGCCGTCGTGCCAAGGGCAAGTCACCCCTGGGCGAGGCCGTGAGTCTTGACAAAACGGCCGCGATCGCGGCGGCCGACCTTGGAAATGACAGTGAATCGGACACCAAGCAGAGCCGCCAGCGGGTGCAGCCCAAGAAGGGTCAGCGTCGATCCCCAGCAGCGTCATCGCTGGTCGATGACCTGAACGGCGTGGCGACGAGCGGTATCGACCTGAACAGGTCATCGCCGGCTTCAAGGGCTCCGGGAGCCCCCGTCAAGAAGAACGGTGCCGCTAAGAACGGCGTCGCTGCTGGGAACCTCTCGCCCTCTGCAGCCAAGAACAAGCGCAAGCGGTGATGCCGACCGTGTGCGACCACCTCGCAGTAGATCTGGAGTTTTGATGACCCACGACACCACCCAGCCTGAGGCGCTCATCGAGGACGTCGCGGAGGCGTCCGACGAGGCACCTTCGACCACCAGCAGGGCATTCGGACTGGACCGTGAGGGGGAGATTGCGGCCGACTTCCTGGAAACGCTGCTGGACATTGCAGATCTCGATGGCGACATCGATGTAGACGTCGACGGTGGTCGCGCAGCAGTTGCCATTGTGGACTCTGAAGAGGGGCGGGTGCCACGCCGCCTGGTGGGCCAGGACGGCAAGGTGCTGGAGGCGTTGCAGGAACTCACCCGGCTCGCCGTGCAGGCGCAGACCGGCGAGCGCAGCCGGTTGATGCTGGATGTGGCGGGACATCGTGCCGCTCGTCGGGTAGAGCTGACGGTCATTGCCAAGGAGGCAGCCCAGACTGCGCAGCAGACCGGCGAGCCGCAGCCGCTGGATCCGATGAGCGCCTTTGAGCGCAAGGTCGTGCATGACGCGGTGCTGGCTGAGGGCCTCGGTTCAGAATCTGCTGGAGTGGAGCCGCGGCGTTACGTCGTGGTGTTACCGAAGGCTTAGGTTCCGTTTCACGTGGAACCGTCCGCACAGAGTGAGCTACCTGCACCGCCACTGGTAGCCGAGTCGCTCTTCGGTGATCGTCTCCCAGCTGCGGAGCACTACGCGTACCTGTTAGCCACCACGGGTGTGGACCACGGACTCGTGGGTCCGCGCGAAGTGCCGATCCTGTGGGATCGGCACATTCTCAACTGTGCCGTCCTCGGCGAGGTGATCGCGCCCGACGCAAGGGTTGCTGATGTGGGTAGTGGCGCGGGCTTGCCCGGGTTGGTCCTGGCGGTACTTCGCCCCGACCTGGATCTGGTCCTCGTTGAGCCGCTGCAGCGACGGGTTACCTGGTTGGAGAATGCCATCCACGAGCTTCGGTTGCCGAACGTGCAGGTGCGCCGGGCTCGTGCGCAGCAGGCGGTCGGACTCGAAGCTGACGTCGTGTGTTCACGTGCGGTAGCAAGATTGTCGAAATTGCTGGGTTGGAACCTCCCACTACTTCGGCCCGGTGGCCAGATCCTGGCTCTCAAGGGTGCTTCCGCACAGGAGGAGCTCGATGAAGCCAGTGCGCAACTTCGACGCGCACGCGTTGTATCGAGCGATGTTCTGAGGTGTGGCGTGGGCGTTGTCGATCCGCCCGCAACAGTGATCCGGGTCGTCACTGCCGGGTAATCGAGCACGTGCATCCAACGACGACGGCACACCACAAGGAGAGATGCAGTGACCGAGACCGGCCACGACACATTGGCGTCCCCCACCTTCGAAGCTCCTACCGGCTGGCCCCTGCGGACGACGTCGAGCGGGGTGAATGAGCCAACTACTCACTGCCCCACTGCAGTTGGCTGGCATGGATCAGTGCACACAGTCGCAGACCCGCCTGCCGCCAGCATCCTGGTGAGCGCTCATGCTGTAGATGTTCGTGACGCTGCACCGGTTGATGTTGCGCCGACATCAGAGTTTTCACTGGACGAACTGAAACTGATGAACAGTCCGATCGCGGCCTCCCTGGCGAGCACCACGCGTCGGCGCGATGTCGTGGATGCAATGGCCGTTCGTCGGCCGGCGAAAACGCGCATTTTTACGGTCGCGAACCAAAAAGGTGGTGTCGGGAAGACGACGACGACGGTCAACGTGGCAGCTGCATTGGCTCAGTCGGGCCTGCGCGTTCTGGTGATCGACATCGACCCGCAGGGAAATGCCTCGACTGCGCTCGGCATACCGCATCATTCCGAGATTCAAGGCACCTACGAGATGGTCGTGGATGGGCTCGCGCTGAGCGAGGTCCTCCAGCCGTGTCCCGATGTCGAGAACCTGTGGTGCGTGCCGGCCACCATTGATCTGGCAGGCGCGGAGATCGAACTGGTCTCGATGCCGTCACGTGAACATCGCCTACGAGCGGTGCTCCAGGACTACTTCGACAACTGCACGCCCGATGAGGTGTTCGACTACGTACTGATCGACTGCCCGCCGAGTCTCGGGCTACTCACGGTCAACGCATTCGTGGCGGCGAATGAGGTCTTCATCCCGATCCAGTCTGAGTATTACGCGCTGGAAGGTCTGTCGCAGCTCGTCCACAACGTCGAACTCATCAAGGAGCACCTCAACCCGTCATTGCAACTGAGCACGATTCTGCTCACGATGTACGACGCGCGCACCCGACTGTCGGCCCAGGTCGCCCAGGAAGTACGCAACCACTTCCCCGACCAGGCCCTGAAGGTATGGATCCCGCGATCGGTGCGTATTTCAGAGGCTCCAAGCCATAGTCAGACAGTGATGACGTATGAGCCATCCTGCACCGGCGCTCTGTCCTATCTGGAAGCCGCCAAGGAATTGGCCGGTCGCGCTGACGGGTACCGTTCTGCCCATGACTGACAAGCGACGTGGCCTAGGCCGGGGTCTGGGCGCGTTGATTCCACCGGCTCCCAGCGACACCGCCATCGGGCGGCCCTCCGATGTTTTCTTTGCGCAGCGCACCGAAGGTTTCACGGGAAACACTGGACTGAACAACGCGGTCGATGCGGACACCACGATGCTACGAGCGGTGCCTGGTGCGCAGTTCGCTTTTTTGAATGTCGCAGAGATCACCCCCAATTCGCGTCAGCCCCGCCAGGTGTTCGACGACGATGACCTCGCCGAGCTGACGCACAGCATTGCTGAGATCGGTGTGCTGCAACCCATCGTGGTTCGCGAGATTGCGGCCCAGGATCGTGTCGAGGGTGGACCAGCATATGAACTGATCATGGGCGAGCGGCGGCTCCGCGCGAGTAAGGCTGCCGGTAATGAGGCAATCCCATCCATTATCCGCAGCACAGCGGATGATGACATGTTGCGCGACGCTCTCTTGGAGAACCTGCATCGCGCCGCACTGAACCCCCTCGAGGAAGCGGCGGCGTACCAGCAACTACTCGATGATTTTGCGTGTACGCATGAACAACTCGCCGCAAAAATCGGACGATCCCGCCCGCAGATCTCGAACACGATCCGACTGTTGCGATTGCCTCCCCTCGTCGCGCGTCGCGTTGCGGCGGGAGTGCTCAGTGCGGGCCACGCGCGAGCGCTGCTGTCCCTACCGGACCATAGTGCGATGGAAGGCCTGGCACAGCGCATCGTTGCCGAAGGCCTGTCGGTGCGCTCAACGGAGGAGGTAGTCGCGCTCGGTGGCAGTGACACCGTCGGTACCCGATCCACGCCGACGGCTGGGAACCGCCATCCGGCCCTCGATGACATTGCATCGAGCTTGTCGGATCATTTGGACACTCGAGTCACAGTTCAGCTGGGTAAACGTAAAGGCCGCATGGTGGTGGAATTTGCGAGCATGCAGGATCTTCAGCGCATCATGCAGACGTTGGGCGTAGCCGCTTCTGACCAGTAATCGAATATGGTGAACGACCGGCTACCTCGCCGTTTCACGTGAAACATATCGTCGACCTGCTTGCTGCCGGATGGTTCCCAGGGGCGAGAGCTTCGAGGCTCGGATCGGGCGTGAGGTAGTCCAATGGCTGACGCCGAGGCTCTCCGAGGTGTGTCTGTGGGCCAGTGACTTCTGCTTTGACGGGTTGAGGTCGGGCTGCGCTTCGCCCAGCCGCGTTCGCCGTTCACTGAAAGAATTGTGCCCAGATGCCGCCCACGGTCATGGTCAAGCAGGTGGAATGGTCGGGTTCGAGGGACGTTAGCCGCCAGTCGTCGACAACTCAAAGTTCACAACCGTGCGTCCAAGTGCAGGGCCGAGCGCGCCGACTACTACCTTGAAATGTCGTTCAAGGCGGGTGGCGCTCACAGCGATCTTTGGATGGTCAGGTCGTTTCGATGCTGCCTGGGCGACCTGCACATGTCCGATAGTGCGGCGGAGCTCAGGTGGCCTTCGATCGCTGCTGCTGGTTTGTTGGACGGCGGGGTCTGACGGCTGGGTGACCGCCTGGTCAATCCGTGCGTGATCGGACAAATGGTGCAGCTGAATCCGACCTCGAATACGCCAGGGTCACACGCCGGCGCCGCCTCACCGACGTCACGTTTCACGTGAAACGTCGAGCCGCTCCTGCAGTGCTGATGCGGCTGCTCTTGTTGCGTTCGCCGATCGGCGACTTGGGGGCCGGATTCCGGTAGATGACCCACTGCGGTGGCAGTCGTGCTCCAGGAGCAAGCGGAGCTTTTGATTCGCACCACCGTCGAAGCGCTGGTGGGGCCAGCTTTAGCGCTGGCCAAAGGGGTGTTGTCCGGCTGAATGACAGGCCCCGGGCGCGCGTTCGGTCAGTTTGCGAGAGGTTGCGCCCGAAGTACGTCGGGATGGCGCGGTATGGCTGAGCTGCGCACTGATGGCGATGGCGGACAGCACGTTGTATGCCGAAGCCGAAGGCGAGCACGCGTTGCGGGAGGTGGGGTTCCCCAAAGAGCGCCGTGTGCACTGACGAGTCGTGGTCAGGCTGCTCGTCAGCCGGCACGGAGCCCCCTCAAAAATAGGGTGCATCGAACGTAACAAAGTTTAGAAGCGGGCGACGATGGTGCCGATCGTGACCCAGGTCATTTACCGGCATAACCTGGCAGACCGGGTTTGATGCGGACGCGCACGCGGAGATGGTCTCTACAACCGGAAAGCGTAGGACCAGGGGAACCTGCGGCATGGTGTCGGATCCCGGAGCACGAGGCACCGATTGACCTTGAGTCCTATGTGCGGTGGTACGGCGACGCCTTCGACGATGGCTCCGAACCTTCGCCTCGCTCCGTAGCGTGGCTCCAGTGGGATCGACACGGTGACGCCGAAGTTCGGACGTCACCGGGGGGACAACACCAACTCGAGGCTGAGCCGATGTACGACCCGACGAAGCATGAGGTGTCCCAGCGGGCGGTGTGGGCGTCCTGGCACATGGGCCCGGTTCGCGACTACAGAATCCTGGGGTTGCAGGAGGAGAAGGGACGGGGTGGTCGTCGAGGGCGAAGGGGCCGCGCAAGCCGAGATCCGTCACAACCACGGCGAGGCACGTGTGCTGGACGAGGCGTCTCTGGCTAGGGCGACCGGCTGATCGGGTTGAGCAGATACGTCATCACCGCGCCCGCCGAGTGCGCGTCATCGATGTGTCGTTTCACGTGAAACATGGAGTGGCTGCCACAGTTCCGATGCGGACGCGCTCCGCAAGTTGGCCGATAAAAACCCCAAGCCCGCCTGTTGGCGGACACTCCATCCCTGGGGCGTTAGCGCTACCGCAAGGGTGCGCACAATTTCGACTAGTCGACGAGCACACGCAGAACGACCGCTCCATCTGACGATGGGGCGGCCGTTTCACGTGAAACATGACTGACGTCAGTTGAGGAACGGCTCCAACTCACGCAACAGCTTGGGCTTGGGAAGTGCGCCCACAAGGGACTTCACAACTTCGCCGTTGACGTAGACGTTCAGCGTCGGAATTCCGGTGATGCCGTACTTCGCAGCGATCTTCGGGTTCTCGTCAGTGTTGAGCTTCACGACGTCGATCTTGTCGGCATGGGCAGCAGCGACCTCTTCGAGGATGGGAGCCACGGCTTTGCACGGCCCGCACCAGGGTGCCCAGAAGTCGACGAGAACTGGTTTGGTGTTCTGTAGGACGTCGGCCTCGAACGAAGCGTCGTTGGTTTCCTTGGTTGCACTCATGTGTTCAGCCTTTCTGTGGGTGCTGACGAAGGCGACACCGGCAGGTGCCGGTCGCCATTGATTCAGCGAGATCGTTGGTAGGTAGTGAAATCGACGATCCGATGAGATTCACTACGCTGTGGCAAGCTGCGCACCCTGCGCCGCAGCATCGTGGTCGGCGAGGAAGCGTTCGGCGTCCAGACTGGCAGCGCAGCCAGAACCCGCAGCGGTGATCGCCTGCCGATAGGTGTGGTCCACCAGATCGCCGCAGGCAAAGACACCCTCCACGTTGGTAGCGGTCGAACCGTCCTGGGTGAGCACGTAGCCTTCATCGTCGGTATCGACAACCCCGAGCACGAGCTCGTTGCGCGGTAGATGACCGATGGCCACGAAGATGCCAGTGACCGCTAGTTCCCGCTCGGTGCCGTTGACGGTGTCGCGCAACGTCACGCCGGATACCTTGGCATCGCCGTGAATTGCGACGACCTCACTGTTCCATGCATAACGAATCTTGGGGTTGGCAGCTGCCCGATCAGCCATGATCCGGGAGGCTCGCAGTTCGCCGCGTCGATGGATCAGGGTGACGGTTGACCCGAAACGGGTCAGGAAGGTGGCCTCTTCGATGGCTGAGTCTCCGCCGCCTACTACAGCAATGTCCTGATCGCGGAAGAATGCCCCATCACACGTCGCGCACCAGGAGACTCCGTGTCCGGATAGTCGCTGTTCATCGGCCAACCCCAGCTCACGGTAGGCAGACCCCATGGCGAGGATGACGGAATGGGCTCGATGCACCACTCCCTCGCCATCGGTCACAGATTTGACGGCGCCGCCCAGGTCGACAGCAGTGACGTCGTCGCGGATGAGTTGCGCGCCGAACCGCTCGGCTTGTGCGCGCATGGACTCCATCAGATCCGGGCCCATCACACCGTCGGTGAACCCAGGGAAATTCTCGACCTCGGTGGTGTTCATCAAGGCGCCACCGGCTGTCACAGAACCCTCAAAGATAACGGGGGCCAGGTTGGCTCGTGCGGCATAGATAGCTGCGGTGTAACCGGCTGGGCCGGACCCGATGATGATGACATTGTGGACGGTTTCAGCGGTCACAGAACGAGGTCCTCGCAGCAGGGGAGCGCCCGGTCGGGTCGCTTCATAGTCTCAACCGATACTAGATGAGGCTTGTTCCCCTGCGGTCTGGATCGTGGTGCTCGCCGACGCGAACTCAGGTGGTGACGCTGGCGGGGCCGGCCAACGGTGTGGACGTACTACTGCAACTACGGCTGACTACCCAGGCCGTGTTCGTGGTGCCTTTGGTGAGCACGACGGCTACTGCCGGCGACCCGTTGTACCGGGCGAAGTCGACGACGATGCGATCCGGGTTGCCCGCAAGTGCCGAACCCAGGGACCCCAGACAACCGAGGATGCCTTCCGAGGAGGCCATCGCACCGTACTGCTGTACGACGCGAGGAGGTACGTTCGTTCGCAGTGGACTGTTGAGTAAGGTCACCGCCTGAGTGGGTAACCCGGCGCGCGTGTAGTCCTGTCCGGTCTGGGCTACCGATATCCGGTTTGCCAGATTGCCGACCTGCACCGGGGCTTGGGCAACCGGCGCCTGCGGGGTGTCCAATGCGGCGTAGCCGACCGCACCCGCGCCCAGCAGCACCACGGCCACAGATGCAGCAATCGCCATTACTCGCAACGGATTTCGCGATTTTCTGCGGCTAGCTCGATGCGCGGCGAGCTCGTCGACATGTCCCGGGGCGCGGCGACGCTGTTCATCAGCCAGTACAGCCTGAATGCGGTCCGCTACAGACGTAGGCATCGGACCCGGATCGTCCACCCCTGCCAATAGGGCGCGGATACGCTCTTGCTCCTGCTTCGTGCTCGTCCGGTCCTGACCGTGCTGATCGGCCGATTCGTCGCCGTCGCGGGAGTCACCGGTAGACCCCTGCGCATCATGAAGCGTCATCGGGCCCTCCTGTCATTTCAGTTGTGACGTTCCCCGACGTGACGCGGTTCCCTGAACCTGACAATGAATCGAGAGGGCAGGCCGATGTCAACGCCGCGCCCCGTACCCGTCGTTGTAGCCGCCGTCATTGCGGTCACGCAGCAACTCGGCCAGTGCGCTGCGGCCACGCGCACAACGGGACTTCACAGTTCCCTCTGCCACTCCCAGTAGCTGCGCGGTTTCCGTGACCGACATGCCTTCCATGTCCACCAAGGTCAGGGCCAGCCGCTGACCCTCCGGTATCGCACCCAGGGCCTGCTGCACATCGAGCTGTACCTCCAGGCTTGAGTGACGATCGTGCCGGTCGACCAACTCGTACTCGGGCAGCTCGCTGGTCGGTTTGATACGGCGCAGCCGGTCCAGGCAGGCGTTGACCACGATCCGATGCAACCAGGTGGTGACTTTCGCATCGCCGCGGAACGATTCAGCGCGCCGGAACGCCGAGATGAAACCGTCCTGGACCGCATCTGCGGCCATTTCCGGATCACGGGTGGTGCGCAGCGCCACGGCCCACATGCGGTCCCTGTGTCGTCGGAACAACTCGCCGAAGGCGTCGACGTCACCGCGCACATGGGCAGCCAGCAGCTGCTCATCGCTGACGGTGTCGTCGTCGGAGACGCTCACGACGTGACCTTGACCTGCGCGATCTGATCGCGGTACCCGTTGGTCAGGAACTGGCTCAACGACGTGATCCAGACGATCACGTAGCGCCCGGTGGTCGGCGTGCCGGTCACCTTCTGATTGCCGGAACCGTTGTTCAGCGTGCCGAACGGGGTGGCTCCGGTGATGCTCTTCTTGTCTGTGACGAAGACCTGCAGCGTGGTCGGGTTGCCGACTACGTTGATTTCGACGCTTCCGACCTGTTTGCTGGCGCCGAGGTCGAGCAGTAGTCCGGCGCCCTTCTTGATTCCGCTGAACTGCGCGGTCTGGTAGATGTGCGTCACCCACATGGTGCTGTCGTTGCCGTCGATCACCAGCGGGGCGAGCTCGTTGTGCTCGTTGTTGTTGCCCTCAGGATCGAAGCCGGTGGCCGAGACCACCTTGATCGGGGTCCCTGCGGGCGTCGTACTGCTGGTGGCTGCGGCGGATGAGGCGGGCGCCTTCTTCGACGAAGTGGCGGCAGAGGTGGTCGACGTAGGCCCAGCGGTGGGCGAGCTGCCGCCGCCGAGGCCACGCAGCCCGTAGAAGGCCGCAACCACCGTCAGTACCAGCAGTAGAGCGACGATGCCCAACGCCAATCCGCTGGTACGACGATCAGGCTCGTCCAGCCCGGAGGGGAGGTAGGGAGCCGGCGGCTCCAGCGCTAGATCGCTGGGGTCACGTCGTGAGCGCAGGATGGGCACGTCGCCTGCGTCGTGGAACTGGGTCTCGTCGCCATCCGAGTCGACCAGTCCTGCTGATGCGCCCGCACTCTCGAAGTGGCGCACTGTCGACGTGGTGGGGACGGGTTCGGCCCGCTTCTCCCCATGACCGGTGGCCCCGATATCGCGCCCACCGGCACCGTGCACCCGCTCAGCGGACCACGGTGACAGCAACCTCGCCAGATCACCGGGCGTGCTCGGTCCGGAGCCGTCGATGAGTACCTGGCGGCAGACGGTGTCCAGGTCGGACGGGACCCGGGTAACGACCGCGGCAGGGGCGGCCAGGACGCCCTTGGCATCCCTCGTGGCCGCGGGTAGGTCAGGTACTGCGTCAGGACCCGGCCACCGTCCGGTGAGGGCGGTGTAGAGAATCTGGACCAGTGCCTCGGCATCCGTACGCGACGCCTGCCCGGCCGGGACGTCGTCGAGGCCGGTCAGGGCACTGTCGGTGGCCACTCCGAGGACGGTGACCGAGCCGTCGCGTGAGCGCACGATGTCGTGTGGGGTCAGGCACAGGTGATGCAGGCCACGCGCGGCGGCGGTGTGCAGACCGGCGGCTGCCTCGCCGACGATGCGTCGTGCCTCCTCGGGGGGCAGGGTCTGGAACTGCAGCAGCTCGGTGACCGACTCGGCATCGTGCAGGCGCTCGGTGACCACGTAGGACCAGTCGCCCTCGACGCCGACGTCCAGGATGCGTAACAAATGGTGGTCATCGACGCCTGCTGCGCGACGGGCGCTGTCCAGCGCTGCCTCGGCGTACGGGTCGTCGGATGGAAAGGTGATCGCAGTCACCGAGCGGTCCAGGGTGCGGTCGGTGGCGTGCCACTGGCGGTGGTCACCGACCGTGCCGACGCACGTGACCAGCTCGTACCGCTCAGCGAGCGCGACGCCCTCGCTCAATTCCTGCACACCTGCTCCTGCTTCGTCGTGGTCGGTCGTGATCCGGCGATGATCGGCGCAGAAACCGCGCGTTCCGGGGAAGTCTAGGCGCGACCACCGCTGAGGCGACCCAGGCGGCTGGTGACAGGGGCCAATAGGGCCTCGATCTCACCGACCCGGAGCAGGCGGGCCACGATCAGGTAGGTCGCGAGGAAGGCTATGAAGCCCACTGACAGCCCTGACAGAGCGGCTGCCCGTTCACCGGAGATCATGCTCCCGACCACCCATCGCGCGGCGAACGCGGCCACGGTCGCGGCACCCGCAGCGACCGCCAGCCGACCGTAGGTACGCGCGACTCCTGGCATCGGTAGTCCGCCGAGGCGTCGACTCAGCCAGTAGTACCCCGCGCCGGCCTGGGCGCAGTAGCTGATCGACTGCACGAGAGCTACTCCGGCGCCGACCCACTTGTAGGGCAGCAGCAGGCACAGCAGTGTCAGCGGCACGGCGACGGCAGTGCCCCATACCTGCATCAGTAACGGTTTCTTGGCGTCCTCGTACGCGTACAGGGTGCGTTGCACGATCACATTCAGCGCCAGGGGGAAGCTGCCCAGCATCATCGCGATCGTCGCCGTGGAGAACGCGCTGACGGCGTTGGGACCGAGCCCGTTACCGAGCAGAATCGCGACCGGCGGGATGAGCGCGAACGCGCCGATCGTCACCGGGATCACCGCCACACCGCACAACCGGACGGCGGTCGCGACGTCGTCGGTGACCCGCTTGGTATCGCGCTCATGGGCGGCTGTGGAGATGCGGGTATAGAGCGCAGTGATCAGGCTGACCGTGATCAGTGAGTGCGGGAGCATGAACAGCAGGAACGCAGTCGACTGCACGAGGCGTCCGCCGTACTGCCCCGGAACGCGCATGAGGACGTTGGTCGTGACCACCAGCCCGCCCTGCTGGATCAGGATCGCTGCGAAGGCCAGCACCGCGATCTTGCTGGTCGAGCGCAACCCGACACCCCGGAAGTGCATGTTCGGGTGGTAGCGGTAGCCGATCCGGCGCAGCGGGAGGATCAAGACCAGAGCCTGCGCCATGACCCCGAGCGTCGCGCTGCCGCCGAGGACGAGAACCATCGACGTGGTCCAGTTGCCCGGAGCCGTATTGGGAGCGAAATGGGCCAGGAAGTAGAGCAGACCGCTGATGGAGGCGACGTTCGCCAGCGCAGGAGACCACATGAAGGCGCCGAACTTGCTGCGGGAGTTCAGCACTTCGCCGAAAACCGTGTAGACGCCGTAGAACAGGATCTGGGGCAGACAGATGAGACTGAAGAGCCAGCCCAGGTGCAGCGCTTCGGAGTTACCGCTGAGGTCGTACACGCGGTACAGCGGATAGGCGAAGACCACGCAGGTCAGCGTGATGCCGCCGAGGATCAACAGCGCAAGGGTGACCAGCCGGTCGGTGAAGGCCTTTCCACCGTCCGGGTCCTTCAGAGCACGCGTCAGTTGCGGTATCAGGACGGCGTTGAAGACTCCGCCGGCCAGCAACAGGAAGACCATGTTCGGCAGCGTGTTGGCGGTGTCCCAGATGTTGCCGGCATTCGCCTGCCCTTTGCCTCGGCCGATCGGTGTCACCGCGCCGACGGCCGCGATGAGCATGACCTGACGAACGAATCCGAGCCCTCGCGACACCAATGTCCCGGCGGCCATGATGGCGCTGGACCGGGCGACCTGAGCGTCCGACCCGTCTTTGGCTACGGTCCGGGAAACGCTGGGGTCCGGCTGCGCGTGCTGCCCACCAGAGGACGCGGGCAGAAGAGGTGGTGTGGACGGACCGGCTGCCTGGCGTACAGCGCGCGCCGATCGGGTGTCGACCAGGCGCGGCTCCAGGATGACGGTGCCGGAGAAGAGATCGAGGGAGGATTCGTCCGTGCGGGCGTGGGAGTAGAGCCCCCCCAGGGTGGCGGCCGGCGCCCGCTCGTCCTGCTGGTGGTGACCGGTGGCCGCGTCGTACTGCCGACCGAGGCTCCCGCCGCCGTGCTCACTCATGTCGGTGTTCACTCATCCCGGTATTCATTCGTCGTGGTCATTCTCATTGATGCCCGGATCGGGCGACGGCTCGCGGGTAGGACCGGCTACGACGGTATCCGGCCCGGTGCTGCCGGCGGGCTCGACATCCTGTTCGGCTCCACGCGGACCACGGCGGATGCTGCGGATGACGCCGAGCAACAGGATGAGGGCGGCCACCCCGCCGAGGACCCAGTAGATCCACGTCGCGGTGGGCCGCACGTTGACCTCCAGGTTGGCCTGACGAACGGGGGGTTTTCCCAGGCGGACCCCGTTCGCGGTCTCCACGAGGACGTCGACGGCCACCGCGCCGGACCCGGCCGCAGCCAGTTGCGGTCTGACAAGGCCACGGGAGGAGGCGCCGAGGGACACCGGCGCGGGTTGACGCTCTACTTTCAAAGCGATCGCCCGGGGGCGCAGCAGCACCTGGACTCCCTGGACCCGCCGGCTCAGCGTGTTCACCACGGTGATCGCGATGCTTCCTCGATCGGTGAAGAAGTTGACCGGGGACGGTGCCACCGAGACCGATTCCAAGATCCTGCTCATAGCATCGCTGCTGAAACGGGAGGCATTCCGCGCACCCGCCACGTGGTCGCGCCAGCGCGTCGAGCCCAGATTGTCGACCAGGTGCAGCCGGTCCGAGACCACGTCGAGGGAGTCGACCAGTAGCGAGTTGAGGCCTGACAGCTGGCCGCGTTGGGCAGTGATCCGGCTCAGGGATTCAGTGGTGACGGCGGTGGCTCCCGGGCTCGGGAAGGTAACGCTGCCGCGGTCCGCCCGAACGGAGGCACGCGGCGAGCCGGCAGCGACCCGCACAGCATCGACACCGCTGCGATCGGTCAACCAGGGAGCGGTGCGTCCTGCGGAGATGATGGTGGACAGGACCGCTGCGGTCGCGCCACCCGCACGGGGTACCGCGATCGCCAGCGAACGCCGGACAGCGGGACGCTCGTCGTAGATGGTCAGGGTCTGCGCCAGGAACTGCTGCGCCCGCAGGCCTGGATCTGCGGTGTCGGAACCGACCAGGGCGCTCAGTGACTCGTTGTAGAGCAAGGCGCCCGACGTACCGGCGATGCTGCGCTGGGCCGAGCCGGTCGCGCTCTGGGCGCCCGTGATGCCGGAGGTGGGCAGCACGAGCACCGGGGCGGGGCGGTCCGCGCGCGACCACGCGCCGGTGATCTCGGCGACATCGCCAGCATTGACCCCATTGGCAGGCCAGGCCACCTCGGTGGAGCTGATGGCGGCCATGTCCGGTCGTAGCGTCCGGGCGACCTCCTCACGCAGCACTCGCGCACCGCCGGCACCGGATCGGACCAGCCCGGACAGATCGGGATCGTCATGGGCGGTCCACAGGACCGATTGACTCCTCGGCAGGGTGCGCAGCCGCTCGCGCAGCTGGGCGGTCAGAGCCTCCACGGGATCGGCCCGCACAGTTCCGCCGGTGCTACTGGGACTGCTGGGACTCGAACTCGGCGACCCGGAGCCGGTGGGTACCTGACCGGTGGACGAACCGGTGCCGGTGGGGCTGGTTGAGCCGCTTCCTGGTGTCGGTGCCGAGGTCGTCGACGTGGGCGACGCAGGAGTGCCGGAAGGGGTTGCGCTTGCAGTGGAGGCCGTTGAACCGGACGTCGGGCTCGAAGGGGGTGGCGTCGAGCTGGTCGAACCGGCCGGCGAAGTCGAAGCAGGCGAGCTCGAGGGAGGCGGGGTCGAAGTGGTCGAGCCGGGTGGGGCGGCACCCGGTCGAGGGGCTCCGGCGCTGGGCACTGTTGGATCGGCAGCCGGCGCAGGCACGGTGATGGCGGGATCGACGACCCAGGTGATGGGCTGGCCCGACAACGTGCTCAGCAAGGTGTCGATACGCGAACCCGGGCCGATTGCGCGGGCCCACGCGCTGTCCCGTGCTGCGCCGCTGGGCCCGAACAGGGCCGAATCGGCCGGGAGCGTCAGTGGCACCAGCCAGGTCACGGGCAGTGGGATGTTCGGCGTTTTGCCGACGAAGGAGATGGTGGTGCGCCAGCTACCTTTCGGCGCGGTGCCCCGCCCGTCGAGCAGGCTCAGTAGCAGCGGCAGATTCGCGGTGCGGTACCCGCTGGGGAACGCTGACGCCGGGATGGTGAGCGCGAACGGTTGCCTACCGCCCGCAGCCAGGGGCGCAAGGCTGGTCGCGGTGCGTGTGACGGTCTGAATGTCGGAGGTGCCCGCGTTCCACTGCTGCAGCTTGCTGGACGTGTCCAGACTTGTGGTGCTCAGTCCGGCGGTCAGTTTGGGCGTCGACAACGCGGCCTGCCCTGCTTGCAACATGCCGGTGATGAAGACCGGACGATTCGGTCGAGCGATCGTCGGTGTCACGGAGGTGATCGCGA
>JALYUK010000164.1 GCA_030853805.1 Actinomycetota bacterium
GGCGAATTCAGGTGGTGAGTGCAACACCCTGAGTTTTATGGGGTGTCGTCGATGGGTCGACCGTGGTCGCCGTTGAGTGTTCGTTTGGCTTTCTGGGAGGGGCTGCGTGAAGGGCTGCCGGTAGCAGTTGCTGCGAAGGCGGCGGGTGTGTCTCGTCCGACCGCGTATCGGTGGCTGCGTGATGATCGGCAGGTGCAGCTACCACTGATTCCAGATGTGCGTGTTTCCCGCGTCGGGGTGTTGTCATTGCAGGAGCGGGAGGAGATCGCGTTCCAGCTCGCCCGGGGCCACGGGGTGCGCAGTATTGCGACCATGTTGGGCCGGGCACCATCGACGATCAGCCGTGAGCTGAAGAGGAACAGCATCAAAGACCGGTATCTGCCCTCGCTCGCTCAGGAGCAGACGTGGGCGCGGGCTCGTCGGCCCAGGGCGCGGAAGCTGGACGGGTTAGCGTTGCGGGAGCGGGTCGTATCGATGCTCATCGCCCGGTTGAGCCCGGAGCAGGTTGCGGGCCGGTTGCGAGTTGAAAACCCGCAGGATCCGGAGATGCGTGTGTCCCACGAAACGATCTACCAGGCCCTTTATGTCCAAGGCCGCGGATCGCTGCGGCCGGAACTGGCGATCGCCTTGCGGACGGGGCGCACGATGCGCCGGCCCAGGCGCCCGGACGGACCTCGACCGAAGAAGTTTCGCGACATGGTGATGATTTCTGACCGGCCGCAGGAGATCGAGGACCGGGCCGTGCCTGGGCATTGGGAGGGCGATTCAATTATTGGCTCAACAGCAACACGGTCCGCCATTGGGACTCTTGTTGAGCGAACCTCCGGGTTCGTGATGCTGCTGCACCTGCCAGGTGATCACACTGCCCGCACCGTCGCCGACGCGATGATCACGGCGATGAACACTCTCCCGCAGCGGCTGCGCCGCTCGGTGACCTGGGATCAAGGAGGCGAGATGTCACGCCACCAAGAAATCACCCTTGCTACCGGGGTGCCGATCTATTTCTGTGACCCCCACTCACCCTGGCAGCGCGGGAGCAACGAGAACACCAATGGGCTCCTTCGCCAGTACTTCCCCAAAAGCACCGATCTGCCTTTCCATGGACCAGGGATCCTGCAAAACGTGGCGGCTGAGCTCAACCAAAGGCCCCGAAAACGCCACGACTATCGAACGCCCACAGAAGTCCTCACCGAGCTACTCTCGAATCCAACAAATCAAGCCGGTGTTGCACTCACCACCTGAATCCGCCCAAGTGCTCGTCGGTTGATACGCGACACCCCGAGACCACCTGGTGCCGGACTGATCGGACATGCCTGGGTCCTGACTATGGGGCGGTCCACCGGTCGGCAAGAGAGACCAACGTGCTCGCCGCAGATGTTGCGGCCGCAACCCTTACCTCAAGATTTGAGCCTCCAGGCGCGTGTTTGATGTTGTCCTAGATGCGGTGTACATCGGCGGTCGACTAAAAACCTGGCGTAACTCAAGACTTACTTCGAGTGGCTGCAGCGCCTGCTGGCCCAGCCGCTGCAGCGTCGCGTGTATCAATGCACCACTGGTGGCGTCTGCGTCGTGTCGGGTTCCCGACGGGTGCTAGCGGAACCAGCAGTTGACTGATATTACTGACGTAAATAGTTCTTCTATTAGTTGAGTTATTCTTTATTCGTTGGACCATCCTCGGAGGCCTCACGCCATGTCCCGGTCACACCACACTGCACGTTTTGTCCTTGTCAGCACCGCAACGATCGTGACTGCGACTGGTTTTTCGTTGACCGCGCTACCGGACGCGCACGCTGCCACTGCACCGTCCTACATCGAGCACAGCGCTGACAACCCGGTGACTGCAGCTCCAGCGGTCAGCACGCCGAACACGACGCACTGCACCGTGACTCTCGCTCACCACTTCGCCTCCAACACCGCGGACGGCATCCCGCAAAACTTCTCCGGAACTCTGACACCCCCCAAGCGGTGCAGCGGCCCGTGGTCCAAAGTGATTCTCAACTACACAACCACCGTCAGCGGCCGACAGTACGACCGCTCTGGTTCCCTGGCCATCGGTGGAGTCAACGTGTGGCTCGGCACTACTCAAGAGCCAGGTGGCCCGACGCCCACGATCTTCCACTTCAGCAAAGACATCACCCCCTACTCCTCGC
>JALYUK010000208.1 GCA_030853805.1 Actinomycetota bacterium
CTGCATCGAGCGCGCGGCGACCATGTCGTAGGTGTCTCCTATGGTCGATGCATGAGCATCCGCAAAGGAACCACCGTCAGTTGGAGCTGGGGCAACGGCACCGCAAAAGGCAGCGTGGTGGCCGTCCACCACGAGAAGGTGACCCGCACCATCAAGGGCAGCGAGATCACCCGCAACGGCAGCGACGGCGATCCGGCGTACGAAATCGAGCAGGACGACGGTGGCTCGGTGCTGAAGCTGCGCAGCGAGGTCGAGCGCGCCGGATAGGTCACCCCGCCGCCGCCAGATCCATTGCGCCGACAGCGGACAGGCGTGACTTGTGTCGCCATACCGAGTTTCAATAACGGGGCGAGGGTGTGGCGACAGGTAGCGTCTGCACGTCAGATCACAGCTCGACAGCGAGCGTCATTACCGCATGAGAGGAACGACACGTGGCACGCATCGGAGAGGGCGGTGACCTGCTCAAGTGCTCGTTCTGCGGGAAGAGCCAGAAGCAGGTCAAGAAGCTGATCGCCGGGCCGGGGGTCTACATCTGCGACGAATGCATCGACCTGTGCAACGAGATCATCGAAGAAGAACTCGCCGAGACCACCGATGTGGGTCTGGACAAGCTGCCCAAGCCGCGTGAGATCTTCGACTTCCTCGAGCAGTACGTCGTCGGCCAGGAATCGGCGAAACGCGCCCTGTCCGTAGCGGTCTACAACCACTACAAGCGCATCCAGGCGGCAGGCGAGACCTCCAAGAAGGACTCCTCAGCGGTCGAGATCGCCAAGTCCAACATTCTGCTCATCGGTCCGACCGGTTGCGGTAAGACCTACCTCGCCCAGACCCTAGCCCGCATGCTCAATGTCCCGTTCGCCATCGCCGATGCAACGGCGCTGACCGAGGCGGGCTACGTCGGCGAAGACGTCGAGAACATCTTGTTGAAGTTGATCCAGGCCGCCGACTTCGACGTGAAGAAGGCCGAGACCGGGATCATCTACATCGACGAGATCGACAAGGTCGCCCGTAAGAGTGAGAACCCCTCGATCACCCGCGACGTTTCCGGTGAGGGCGTGCAGCAGGCGTTGCTGAAGATTCTGGAGGGCACGACGGCCAGCGTTCCTCCGCAGGGCGGTCGCAAGCACCCGCACCAGGAGTTCATCCAGATCGACACCAGCAATGTGCTGTTCATCGTCGGCGGTGCCTTCGCCGGCCTGGAGAAGATCATCGAGACACGCGCGGGCAAACAGGGCCTGGGCTTCGGTGCGGAGCTGAAGCTCGCCACCAAGAATCTGCCCAGTTTCTCCGAGGTGCTTCCCGAAGACCTGATGAAGTTCGGTCTCATCCCTGAATTCATCGGCCGGTTGCCGGTGATCACCACTGTTGAGCCCCTGGAGCGCGACGGCCTCGTCTCGATCCTCACCGAGCCGCGGAACGCCCTCGTACGTCAGTACCAGCGGATGTTCGACATCGACGGGGTCGAGTTGGAATTCACCGACGACTCGATCGAGGCAGTCGCCGAGCAGGCGATGCTGCGCGGCACTGGTGCGCGTGGTCTGCGCGCGATCCTCGAGGAAGTCCTGCTCCCGGTGATGTTCGACGTGCCCAGCGACGACGGCATTGCCCGGGTCGTCATCACCCGCGAGGTCGTGCTCGACAACGTCAACCCGACCATCGTGCGTCGCGACGCGGCGCCGACCACCCGTAAGCGCCCACCGCGCAAGGAATCGGCCTGACGTAGATAGTTGGCAGCGTGTGTAGGTTCTCTCAGAGGTCGGTGTCGGTCGAGGTGAGTTGGCGGCGCCACCACAGTGCGACGCCCGCCAGGCCACACAGGCCTGCCACGGACAGGTAGCCGCCGGCAGCGACACCGGTGTGCGCCAGCACCAGCGCCACGATCCAGGTCAGCGCGGTCAAGGCGCCGACGACGCAGGTCCGGGTGCCCCAGCGCACGAGTACGGCACGGCCGACCGGCGCGCCCGGATGGCCGTGCGCAGCCAGGGTCGCGCAACCATGGTTCAGCAACAACGCGAGGGCCGCCACTAGCGTGAATCCGTCAACGCCGCGGGTCCCGGCCCATACCCATCCCAGTGCGGTGATGATCGTCAGGATGTGCGCGCCGATACCGGTGGCGTCAATGAGCAGGACAGCCAGCGCGGCTGCGAATACCACCAGTTCCAGGGCATTGACACCCGCAGCGAGCACGATGAGCAGTTGCACCAGGCCGGCACCCAACACCGCCGCCAGAAGTATGAGAAGTCGGTGTGGGTGCAGGTCGAAGACGGTGGCAGAGTCGATCCGCTTCCGGACGGTCATCTGTTGCGGCTTCCGCGGCCGGCTGCGGCCATCCGCCGCAGCACGTGGTCCAGAGAACCCGGTCCGCGCCAGGGCACGACCGCGAGGCCGTGTTGTTGCAGACCATCGATGCGGACCTGGCGCTGCAGCATGCTCAACCGTTGGGCGGCGTCATCGACACCTTCCGGCCGGGGCTGGGAGTCCACGATCACGGTTGGCAGGCCTCGTTGTGCTGCTCCCGCAGCAAGAACGGTCGCCGCCGTTCCCGTCAACGGAGTCACGACGACGATGAGCGTCCCACGCGATGCGGCGATGCGGTTACGGGGCGCCGAACCCGCGCGACCCACGGGCGCGGACCGTACCCCCGACAGCTCGTAGAGGATCCGCCGCAGTTGCGCTGATCCACCCCGGCTACGCAGCCGTCCCGGGGTGACACCGCTGATGACCCGCAGACCGACCCGCTCGCCGCGGTGCAGCAGATGGGCCGCCATCGCAGCGCAGGCGCGGACGCCGATGTCGAGCGACGTGTCGGAGGGAGTGGCCGGATCGCCGTATTCGTCCTCTGCGTCGAGCACGAGCAGGATCTCGCTGTCCAGCTCGGCGTACATGGTGCGTACGTGCAACTGTCCGGTCCGAGCCGAGATCGGCCAGTGGATCCGGCGTAACCGGTCACCGCTCTGGAAGATCCGCAGGTCGGCGAATTCGGACCCGTCACCTTGCCGCACGCTGCGGTTGGCCCCGATCAGGCCGGTCGGTCGGGGTGCGCTCCCGGTTGCTGAGAACGGTGGCACGGCCGGGGTGACTCGGGTTCTGACCGGATGGAACGAGAGTGGCCCGGCGCGAAAACCGGACCACGAGCTCCACAACATGCAGCTGCCGGAGCCCACGTCGGCGGGCCCCCAGCGTCGTGACCACCACCTCATCGCCAGTTCCGCCTGCCCGTCACCGGGGGTCGCGACCAGCACGCCCGAGCGGGGATCCATCACGACCTGCGGGGTCGACCGCACGAACGCGTGCACCGTTTCCGCGCCGTCCGTATCCGTGACCTGAAGGGTCCAGTCCTGCGCGATGTCCTCACCCGTCCTGGCGGAGGTCGAGGGCGTCGCGACACCCGGATGACCGTGCGGCCGCTCCAGCAGCGACCAGGAGAAGATGATCAACAGCGGCGCTGCG
This sequence comes from Actinomycetota bacterium, assembly GCA_030853805.1. GTDB lineage: Bacteria > Actinomycetota > Actinomycetes > Actinomycetales > Dermatophilaceae > Allobranchiibius. The sequence continues at coordinate 3,451 of JALYUK010000208.1, forward strand.
AGGACCACGAGGTCGGGCTCATGGGTCAGCACCGCGATCAGCAGCAGGCCGCCCGCCAGTGCGGCGGCGGTGATCAGTGCCGGGGTGGGCCGCCACTGGGTCATGGTGGTGTCACGACCGGGCCCGGGAGGACGGCGCAGGGACCGCATCCAGCAGTTCGCGGACGATATCGGTGCCGGTGATCGAGGTCATCCACAGTTCCGGCAGCACTGCGACGCGATGAGCCAGGACTGCCGTTGCGATGCTCTTGACATCCTCGGGTGTCACATAGTCACGTCCGCGCACCACGGCGACCGCCCGAGCCAGCAGCACCAGCCCGAGCGAGCCGCGTGGTGAGGCGCCCATCGCCAACTGACCGTGCGTGCGGGTGGCGGCAGCCAGTCGGACGCAGTACTGGCTGACCGAAGGATCCACCACGACCTGCTCGACCGCAGCCTGCATCGCCAGCAGTTCCGCCGCGTCGACGACCGCCGACAACTGAATGTCCTCGGTGCGTCGGGCCATCCGGCGTGCCAGCACCTCCAGCTCCTCGATCTCGTCGGGGTAGCCGAACGCGACCCGGGACAGGAAGCGGTCCAGCTGAGCTTCGGGGAGCGGGTAGGTGCCCTCGTACTCCACCGGATTGGCGGTCGCGATGACGTGGAAGGGGCGCGGCAGCTCAAAGGTCTGACCCTCGATGGTGACCTGATGCTCCTGCATCGCCTCCAGCAGTGCCGCCTGGGTCTTGGGCGGTGTCCGGTTGATCTCATCGGCGAGCAGCAGCCCGGTGAAGACCGGCCCCTGCCGGAAGGCGAATTCGGCCCGACCCTGGTCGTAGACGAAGGAACCGGTCAGGTCCGAGGGCAACAGGTCGGGAGTGAACTGGGCCCGCGCGAAGGACAGCCCCAGGGTCTGGGCGAACGAGCGGGCAGCCAGGGTCTTACCCAGACCGGGGTTGTCCTCGATGAGCACGTGGCCGCCGGCCAGGATTGTCGCGAGGACCACCTCGAGCTGCTTGCGTTTGCCGATCACGGCGAGCTCGACCTGGTCCAACACCTCCCCGGCGCGGCGGGTGGTGTCGTTCGGTGTCATCAGTGCGGTCATAGTTCCTCGATCGATGTGACGATACGGTCCAGCTGCTCCGGCCGCAGCCGAGGTGCGGGATCCGCGCGTAGATAGTCCGTGAGTTCGGTGGGCAGTTCCTGCAGGGTAGGAAGTCCGCGCAGCGGTCGTTGCTCCACCCGCTGGTCCACCAGGGCCGCCACGGTGGTCTGCAGGGACCGGGCTGCGGTGGGCGAGGCATGCCGGGTGCTCGTCGTCGTCACATCGGCGCACAACCGGTGCAGGTAACTTGCTGCCGGGTCGGTGCGGGCATACCGCAACTCGGGCTGCTCGGGCTCCTCCCACCGGATTTCGGACGCAGCAGCGAGCGAGTCCGCGCCGCACCACCAGAGCGCGCACCCGGCGAGCACGATCGCGGCGAGTAATGCGAGGTTGACCTTCGTATTGCTCAGGTGGGCACCGATGACAACGACCAGATAGCCGCCGACGACGAATGCGGCCCGCTTGATCCAGCGACGGGTGAGGGTCACGGTGTCAACTGCTCTGCGGAGGGACTCGGGGCGACGTTGCAAATGGCGCTGATGCACCGCGACGCTTCGCTCCGGTCGGCCTCGGTCATCCGGTGGTCACTGAACCGCGCCTCGCGGTACAGGTCGGCCAGCCGCAGCACGTAGCGTCCTGGGACATCCAACCCGTCCAGTACCCGGATCGTCAGCTCGGCCGGGGTTTCACTGAGCCGCAGCGGCACCCCCGAGTCCGCCGCAAGCTGTTCCAGCCGTACCCACGCAGCGACGATGCCCGCCCGGGGTGAGCCTTCGACCACGGCCCGCTGCAGATCGGCCAGGGCGCGCCCCACGGCATCGGCCCGCGTAGAACCGCCGTCCACCACGTCGCGAAGGGCGTTCGCAGTGCGTACCGCATTGCGGCTACGAAAGGTCGAGAACGCCGACCGGCCCGCCACGGCGAGGATCCCGATCGCCAGGATGAGGAAAATCGCTGCGAACGCGATCCCGAGGATGCCCAGTGCCGCGAATCCGGAGGCCGTGCCGGACGCCCGGACCCGCAGGAGGCCGGTCGGTACGGGCGCAGGAATCGACGTCGGGGTGGCGGATGGCGTCGGGGTGGCACTGCCGCGCCCCGCGACGAAGACCGGTGTCCCCGAAGAGGAGGCGGCGAGTAACACCACCAGGAACACGCACCCGGTCAAGACGACGCCGACC
>JALYUK010000171.1 GCA_030853805.1 Actinomycetota bacterium
CGCAGGCGACCTGCAACGCGCAGCGCAACTACATCGTGAACCTGATCGACAAGAACACGAACACCAACCGCTTGATCGGCGCTAACTACCGGTGCACGACGCAGAACGGGTTCCTCGGTTACGAGGCGGACTACCTGTCCCCCACCAGGACAGGATTGGCCTACGACCACGTCTCGGCGCAGGCAAAGGTCGACCAGCCCATGATGGACGTCCTGGGTTACAAGTTCCCCGGCACCCTCGCCAACAACCGCGTGAGCCCGTTCCTTCGCGTTGCTGGAAAGTAATACCCCGCTTCAACTGACACTGCTCAACCAACAGGCCCTGACCAGCAGCTCTGCTGGCCAGGGCCTGTTCGTTGGGCGTCGTCCGGTCGTGATGGGTCAGCCGTGAGCAGCTCGGTGGGCGTCGCGCAGAGTGGTGTACGCGCTTACTTGTTCCACCGCATCCCAGGCAGCCTTGAAAACCGCAGCCGCCTCGGCCTTGACGGGATCGTTTTCCTGACGTGGCAGCTCTGCCCGCCCATGTGACCCGCTGCGACCTCGCTGGTCAGACGGTACCGGCCCGTCGTACTTCTTGCCGCCCTTGTGGTTGGCATACCGGCGTGCGCGAGTGAAGCCCATCTGCAAGAACTTCCGAGCCAGGTCGGCGCCGACGAAGTCGCCTGCGGCCAGGTAGGCGTCGAACTTGTCTCGGATCGCGTCAGCGCTCTCCCGGGCAACCTGGGGGTCCTTGAAACGCCACAGCGGTAACAGCTCCGACTTGTAAGGCTGCACCAGCAATACGCCCTGCTCGCCGCGGCCGACCCGGTAGAGCTCGGGATGCTGGCGAAGATCCAAATTGGGATAGTCGAGGTCGTAGTCGAAGCCGGTCATCCGACCATCCTGCCTCGGCCCGACGCCCGCCTCCGGACCAGCCGGGTGGACCTCCCCGCGCTGCCTGGCTCGGGCAGGCCGTCGCATCGAAACAAACCCTGGTCATGTTCACCACCAGGTGCGACCGTGCGCCCACCAGAAATTGCGACCCTGGTCATCTGCAGTGGAGCAGCAGCGGATCAGAGCCCTTCAGCGAGTCTCTACCCAGGATATGGTCGTTTTCCGGCCGGACATCGTCAGTGGGTCGATGCCGCCGTCTCGATTTCGGTTCGGTCCCCAGACCACAGAGTGTGGAACGTGCCTTCTCTGTCGACCCGGTGATAGGTGTGCGCGCCGAAGAAGTCGCGCTGGGCCTGGATGAGCGCCGCAGGTAGCCGTTCGGAGTAGAGCGAATCGTAGTACGCCAGTGCCGATGAAAAGCCCGGGGCCGGTATACCAGAGGCCGCCGCAATGCCGACGATGCGACGCCATGCGGCATCTCCCTCGGCAACGGCGTTCGCGAAATACGGGTCCTCCAGCAATGTCTCCAGGTCGGGATTTCGGTCGTAGGCCTCCACGATCCGGTTCAGGAACTGGGCGCGGATGATGCACCCGCCCCGCCAGATCTTCGCGATCTGCCCGAGGTCGATATCCCAGCCGTACTCCCGCGCGCCCGCGATGATGAGGTCGAAGCCCTGTGCGTAGGCGATGACCTTCGAGGAGTAGAGCGCGGCGCGTACATCGTCCTCGAATCCGTCCTGGACGGGGGCAATCTCCGGGCGGGAGGCGACCGCGGAACGAACGGCCGCACGCTGCGCCGGCTTGGAGGAGACCGCACGCGCGAAGACCGCTTCGCCGATCCCAGATACCGGTATCCCGAGGCCGAGCGCGTTCTGGACCGTCCACACGCCGGTGCCTTTGGACCCTGCCTGGTCCAGGATCACATCGACCAGAGGATCACCGGTGTCCTGATCGGTCTGGGAGAGGACCTCAGCTGTGATCTCGATCAGGTAGGACTGCAGATCACCCTCGTTCCAGGCACGGAAGACATCGGCGATCTCGTCGGTCGAGCGCTTGGCGACCCGACGCAGCAGGTCATAGGACTCCGCGATGAGCTGCATGTCGGCGTACTCGATGCCGTTATGCACCATCTTGACGAAGTGCCCGGCGCCATCGGTGCCTACATGCGTGACGCATGGCTCGCCCTCGGCAACGGCCGCGATCGAACGAAGAATGGGACCAAGGGTCTCCCACGCCTGGGCTGAACCACCCGGCATGATCGAAGGCCCGTGCAGCGCGCCTTCCTCACCGCCGGAGATTCCAGCACCCACGAAATTCAACCCACGCTCGCGCAGGTCCTTCTCGCGCCGGATAGTGTCCTGAAAGTTGGCATTTCCGCCGTCCACAATGATGTCGCCCGGCTCGAAACGATCCGCGAGCTGCTCGATCACCGCATCTGTGCCCGCGCCGGCCTGCACCATGATGATCACCGTGCGTGGAGTGGACAGCGACGACACAAAGTCGTCGATTGACTCCGAGGACACGAACCCCGCGTCACTGTGCTCGCGCATCAGGTCCTCGGTGCGGGCATACGTGCGGTTGTAGACCGCGACGATGTTGCCGTCACGTGAGGCAAGGTTGCGCGCGAGGTTGGAGCCCATCACCGCGAGGCCCACGACCCCGATGTTGGCCTGCTGCTCGTCATTCATAACGTTCCTTCCGGGTCCGCCGTCACGCCTGCCGCGCGCATCTGGTCACCACGACAGAGAACCCGGACTCCGCACTGCACATTCCCCGGACCAAGCATCCGATGTGGATCGGTCGCTCCA
>JALYUK010000290.1 GCA_030853805.1 Actinomycetota bacterium
GTCGAGTCGATCACGCTGAACGGCAACGCCATCGACCCCGCCAGTGTCGATGATGAGCGAGTCACGCTTACCGATCTACGCGCCGATAACGAGGTCCGTGTCGTGGCGACGATGAAGTACAGCCGCGACGGCGAGGGGCTGCACCGTGCAGTCGACCCGGAAGACGGCAACGCCTACATCTACGGCATGTCGTTCATGGACGCCGCTCCGCGGGTCTACGCGTGCTTCGATCAGCCGGACCTGAAGGCGCCGTACGACGTGCGTGTCCGGGCCCCGCAGGACTGGGTCGTGGCCGGCAACGGCGACGCGACGCAGACGGCGCCGGGGCAGTGGACGCTGGGCACGACGCAGCCGATTGCGACCTACTTCTTCACCGTCTGCGGCGGCCCCTACGCGACCGTGACCGACGAGCACGACGGCATCGCCCTCGCGGTGCACGTGCGAGCGGCGCTCGCCAACGAGTTGCGCGAGCAGGCGCCCGATATCTTCGCGGTCACCAAAGCGTCCTTCGACTACTACCACCAGCTTTTCGGGGTGCGGTATCCATGGGGTGACTACCACCAGTTCTTCGTACCCGAGTTCAATGCCGGCGCGATGGAAAATCCCGGCTGCGTCACCTTCCGCGACGAGATGATCATGCGCGGCACCCTGGCTCCCCAGGCGCTGCAGTCGCGCGCCAACACGATCGCCCACGAGATGGCGCACATGTGGTTCGGCGACCTGGTCACGCTGGCCTGGTGGGACGACCTGTGGCTGAACGAGTCGTTCGCCGAATACATGGCCGGTCGCACCGTCGACGCCGCAACGATCTACGACGAGTCTCGGGTCGCCTTCAGCGCCGCGCGCAAAAGCTGGGGCTATGCCGCCGACCGCGCTCCCTCGACCCACCCCGTCGCCGGCTCGCCGGCTCCCGACGCGCTGTCGGCGCTGACGAATTTCGACGGCATCTCCTACGCCAAGGGCGCTTCGGCGCTGGGGCAGCTGGTGCTGTACGTCGGCGACGACGCCTTCATCGCGGGGGTCCGCGACTATCTGACCCGACACGCATTCGGTAACGCGACGCTGGCTGATTTCCTGGCGGCCATGGAGCGCTCGAGTGGGCGCGACCTCTCACAGTGGAGCCAGGAGTGGCTTCGTCGGTCCGGTGCGGACGAGCTGGCCGTGCAGGTCGTCGCAGACGGTGACCTGATCACCGGTGCGCAGCTGCGGCGTACCCCACCCGCGGACCACCCGGCCGACCGCACGCACGTGGTGGACGTTGCGGGGTACACCGATGGTGCCCAGATCTGGCGCGCTCAGGTCGAAGCAGATGCATCGATGACTGAGCTCGCCGACCTCACCGGCGAGCGGGTGCCGCAGATTCTGTTGCCGAACGCGTCCGATGAGACCTGGGCTCAGGTGGTGCTGGACCCCCGAACTCTGCAGGGGCTGCGGACCGGTCTGCGTACCCTGCCCGACGCTCGCACCCGTGCGGCGGCCTGGTCGGCGCTGCTGAACGGAATGCTGACGGGATCGGTCGATCCTCGGTTGGTGCGTGACACCGTGCTCGACTTCTGGCCCGTGGAGACCAGCTTCACGCTGCTCGCCTACGTCGGTGGTCAGGCTCGTTCCGCACTTCTCGGTGGTTACCTGCCGAGTGCTGAATCAGCCTCGGCTGCAGCAGTATTCGCCGAAGTCGGATTGTCGATGCTGGATGGCGACGATGTACCGCTGCCGGCGGGTATCGCGGCCGCAACGATGGTGGTGCACACCACGTCGGACCAGGAATTGTTGGCTGACTGGGCGGCCGGGCGACAGCTGCCCAGAGTGTTCGAGGGCGACCCCGACTTCCCGTGGTCAGCGGTGCGGCGTCTGGCCGGCCTGGGGGCGATGACCGCCGAGCAGATCGATGCTCAGCTCGGCAGCGACCGTTCGATGTCGGCAGCATTGGACGGGCTCGCGGCCAAGGCCTCGATCCCGACAGTCGCTGCCAAGGAATGGGCCCTCGATCAGGTCTTCGGCGGGGGTGACCTGTCCAACTACGAGGCTGCTGCGCTGCTCGGCTCGGTATTCCGACCCTCCCAGATCGACCTGGTCCGGCCCTACGTGGCGCGGTATTTCGAGCAGGTCGGTTCTCTCGCCGATCACTTCGGCGGGATGCCCGCAGAGCAGCTCACCCGCGCTGGATTCCCGCACGGCGTGGTCGAACCGGCAACTCTGCAGGCCGCCCAGCGGGCGATCGGGTCGCCAGGTCTGTCCGCAGGTATCCGGCGTGCGCTGATCGATCAGACGGCTGCGTTGCAGGAACGGATCACCTCGCGGCAGAAGTACTTTCCCGAGATTTGGACATGCTGAACGGGGCACAGATGCCCCGTTCGGCATGTCCAAATCGCGAGACTGTGCGCTGGAGCATCCAGGTCGGGGTGATCGGCGCCAGTCCCTGGCTGGTCGAGCAGCCCGATGTGGCGCTGCCCACGGCTTCGGTCGGCAAATTGTTGCTGCTCGGAGCAGCGGCCGAGATGTTTGCGGACGGGACTCTCTCCCGGGATGAGCCCCTGCAGCGCAGCAGCGGGAGCTTCGTGCGTGATTCCGGCGTCTGGCACGCGCTCGATCAGGACTGCTTGAGTGCTGTCGACGTGTGTCGGCTGATCGGCCTGGTGAGTGACAACCTGGCCACGAACGTTCTGCTGGAACACATCGGGCAGCGTGAGGTGCAGGCGTACGCGGACCGGCTGGGCCTCGCACCGATGGCGTTGCTGGACCAGGTGCGTGGATTGCGAGATCCCCACGATCCGGACATCCCGCCGACGCTTTCCGTGGCGAGCGCCACGTCACTGATCCGATTCATGGAGCTACTTGCGGACGGCACGGTCTCGCCCGAAGTAGGGCAGTGGCTCTCGCTGAATGCAGACCTGTCGATGGTCGCCGACGCTTTCGGCCTCGATCCCCTGGCGCACAACGCGATTGGCGGTGGCGAGCCGGGTGGGTACACATTGATCAACAAGACAGGCACCAATGGAGGCACCCGTGCCGACGTGGGTCTGGTGCATGCCGGTGGTGCGCCGACGGCGTACGCGGTGATCGCCTTCTGGGACGAATCAACTGATGGTGACCGACTGCCTCAGGTCATCACCCGGATGCGCGAGATAGGCGCCCAGATCCGCGAGCGGACAGTAAAACGCCACGAGCCAACTCGCCGAGCGGCGGGGTCCGCCGCCCAGCGGAGGGTCAATAACCCCTCCGCTGGAGCGTGGACCCCGCCGCTCGATGGGCGAGGTGGTCAGTCCTTCGGGCCACCAGCGACGTAGAGCACCTGACCGCTGACGAACCCGGCCTCTTCACTGCAGAAAAACGATGCCGCCGCTGCGATGTCTTCCGGCTTGCCACCACGGCCCACAGGGATACCGGCGGCTGCAGCCTTCTTGAAGTCCTCGAAGTCCATCCCGACCCGCTCCGCGGTTGCCTTGGTCATGTCGGTCTCGATGAACCCCGGGGCGATCGCGTTCGCGGTGACACCGAATTTGCCGAGCTCGATCGCGAGGGTCTTGGTGAAGCCCTGCATCCCGGCCTTCGCGGCGGCGTAGTTGACCTGACCGCGGTTGCCGAGCGCCGAGGTGCTCGACAGGTTGACGATGCGGCCGTACTTCTCCTTGGTCATGTACGCCTGCACGGCGCGCGTCATCAGGAAGCTACCGCGCAGGTGCACGTTCATCACGGTGTCCCAGTCGTCGACGGTCATCTTGAAGATGAGGTTGTCGCGCAGCACGCCCGCGTTGTTGACCAGCACTGTCGGCGCACCGAGCTCGGCAGCGACCTTCTCGACAGCGGCCTGCACGTCGCTCTCATCGGCAACGTTGCATGCCACGCCGATCGCATGGCCGCCGGAGGCGGTGATTCGCTCTGCTACAGCGGTGCACGCGTCCTGGTCCAGGTCGAGGATGGCCACGGCCATCCCGTCGGCGGCCAGCCGTTCCGCGACGGCAGCCCCGATCCCTCGGGCCGATCCGGTGACGATTGCGGTGCGGGTGCTCTGTGCTGACATGTGCAACATCCTTCGATTGGGGCATCGGTATGACGTACCGCACAACACGCCCGGCAGATCTGGCGCGCCGGGTCGGCACGGGGACTTCGCCCACTACGTTCTCACGTCTCGCTGGCGGCGAGCTCGCGTACTCCGGTGGCGAAGTCTTCGCGGGGTGACCAGCCGAGCTCCCGCCGGATGGCGGATGAATCGGCGGTGATGTGTCGTACGTCGCCCAGCCGCCACTGGCCGGTCACCGTCGGAGCGGGGCCGGACAGTGCAGTGCTCAGCTCGTCGGCGAGGTCGCCAACTGTCCTGGGTGTGCCGGACCCGACGTTGTAGGCCCGGAAACCTTCCCGTGGCTGCTCGGTCGCGGCAATCACCGCGCTCGCGATATCGCGCACATGTACAAAATCTCGCCGCTGGCCGCCGTCCTCGAACACCCGTGGTGCCTGACCGCGACGCAGCGCAGCCGCGAACAATGACGCAACCCCTGCGTAGGGAGTATTGCGCGGCATACCTGGGCCGTAGACGTTGTGGAAACGCAGTGCGGTCGCCGAGGCCGCGGTCTCGCGCGCCCACGTCATCGCGTAGTGCTCCTGAGCGAGTTTGGAAACGGCGTAGGCGTTGCGGGGATCGGCGGGCGTCGCCTCGTCGACCAGCGCGGGGGTGAGCGAGCGGCCGCATGTCATACAGTGCGGCTCGAAATCGCCCGATTGCAGGTCGGTGGCGGTGCGCGGCAGACCCTGGGTCAGGCCGTGCTCTGGGCACTCGCCGTGGCCCTCCCCGTAGACGACCATCGAGGCGGCCAGAACCAGGGAGTTCTGCCCGGCGGCGGCCATTCGCGCGAGCAGCACGGCGGTGCCCACGTCGTTGGACGAGGCGTAGTCCGGCAGGTCTGAGATGTTCACTCCAAGGCCTACTTTGGCGGCCAGGTGGATCACGGACTCGACGCCGTCGAGCGCCTCATCGCAGATGTCAGGGTCGCGTACGTCGCCCTGCAGCAGCTGTACGCCGCTCGGCGGCTCCCAGGTCGAGGTTGGATGCACGTCTTCACGCAAGTTGTCCAGCACGAGCACGTCGTGACCGCCCGAGAGTGCCGCGGTCAGTACGTGTTGACCGATGAACCCGGCGCCACCGGTCAGCAGGATGCGCAAGGGGACCTCAACTTGCCAGGGGAAGCACGATGGTGAAAGCGCATCCGTCGTCGGTGTTCTCGAAATGAATGGTGCCCTCGTGAGCGTCCACGATTTCACGGGTGATGGTCAGTCCGAGACCTCCGCCGGCGCCGAGTCCCGGATGCGGTGCGCGGTGCTGTTCGCCGCGGAAGCCGACGTCGAAGAGCCGCGGCACATCGGCGGCGGCCACCCCGCCGCATCCGTCGCTCACCCGCAGGCAGGCCCGCCCCGGCGCCTTGCTCGAGCTCAATTCGATCGTCACCGTCCCATGCTTGCCCGTGTGTTGGATCGCGTTGTGCACCAAGTTGGTCAGCGCCCTGTTGAGGCCGCTGGCGTCGCCCAGTACCTCGGTGCCGTCCGCGACTCCGGTGGTCGTGCCGAGGAGTCGGATCTGCTCGTCGTGCGCCACCGGTTCGAGGCTGCTGACGGTGTCCGAGACAAGGTCGGAGAGGCTGATCCGATCCTGACGGCGGACCCCCACCCCGACGTGTAGACGACTGAGTTGGAAGAGGTCATCGACCATCCCCGTGAGCCGGGTGACCTCGGTGCCGATCTGTGCGTGGTAGCGGGCCTCGTCGGTGACCACGCCGTCCTGCAACGCTTCGGCCATCGCCCGAAGACCCGCCAGCGGGGTCCTCAGATCGTGGGAGATCCAGGCGATCAGTTCACGCCGCGAGGACTCCAATGCCTGCTCGCGCTCGCGGGCCAGGGTGAGGTTCTGAGCCAGGTCACGCATCGCGTGGTGTACCTCGCGCAGCTCCCGCGACATGGGTTCGGTGTTGCCGGTCGGCACGACGCCGAGTTTGATGGCGGCGATATCGCTGTGCAGGAATGCGCTGTCGCGGCGAAAAGTGCGCGCGGTGACCAGAGCTGCGACGGCGGCAAGGACCCCGGCGATCGTCGCCGCCGCGATGGTCGCCTTTCCGTCACCGTCGCTGATCAGCATCGCCCGGGTATTTCCGATGACCGCGGCGATCGTGGCGAAGGTGGCGACCAGGGCGATAGAAACGTAACCACCGACCCAACCCTTGCTGCGGATCGGCCAACTGAGCAGCCAGGCGAGGCCGGCGCCGCCCGCGCCCCACAGCAGCGCCGTCGCCAGGATGCGCACGAGGTCGTTCACGAGTCTGCCTCCAGCCGGTATCCGACTCCCCAGACCGTCTGGATCAGCGTGGGGTTGCCGGGATCGGCTTCCACCTTGGCGCGAATCCGTCGCACATGCACGGTGACCGTCGAGAGATCGCCGTAGGACCAGCCCCATACGTCGCGCAGCAGCTGCTCACGGCTGAGTGCCTCTCCAGGATGCCGCGCCAAATGTGCCAGCACGTCGAACTCCCGGGCTGCCAGGGAGATCTGCAGCGGTTCGCCACCGTGTGGATCGGTCCGGGAGACGCGGCGTGCACGGACATCGATGGTGAGCGGACCGACTCGGATCGGGGCGTGCGTGGGTGCCGGCCGGGTGCGGCGTAGCAGCGCCTCGACGCGGAGCATGAGCTCACGCGGAGAGAACGGTTTGGTGACGTAGTCGTCGGCGCCCAAAGTCAGCCCTGAGATGCGGTCCTCCTCCTGCGCAAGCGCGGTCAGGATGACGACCGGCAACTCCGGTCGGTCGGCTCGGATCTGAGCGCACAACTGCCATCCGTCGACTCCCGGAAGCATGACGTCCAGAATGGCCAGATCGAATTCGTCGGTCGGGTCGCGCAGCGCTGCTGCTGCGGTGTCACCCCGACACAGGTGGCGTACTTCGTGATGAGACCGCCGCAGATATTCGATGACGACCTCGGACATCGTCGGGTCGTCTTCGACGAACAACACCCGGGCCACACCAGGCAGCTTATTGTGCCCCGCAGGTCTCGGCTCGCAGTCGGACCGATCATGACCCATCCGAAGTTGTGGTGGGCTCAACCTGCGCCTGCGCCTGCGAGCGACATTGTTCCTGACTTCGTAATGGCGTTGGGTGCCCACATTCAGCCGCCGATGGGGCAGGCTTGGCCACGATGATCGATATTGTCCTGCCCTGCCTCAACGAAGCTACGGCGCTGCCTCTGGTCCTGTGCGCTTTGCCCGAAGGTACCCGGGCGCTGGTCGTCGACAACGGAAGTACCGACGACAGCCCAGCCATCGCGCAATCCCTGGGCGCGTCGGTCGTTACCGCCCAGCAGCGCGGGTACGGCGCGGCATGTCACGCGGGCCTGCTGGCTGCGACGGCCGACTACGTCGCGTTCATCGACTGCGATGCCTCCTTCGACCTGTCCGTGGTGCCGCAGCTGGCTGCACCCGTCATCTCCGGTGCAGCAGATCTGTGTGTGGGTCGCCGTCGCCCCGTGGCCAGGGGTGCTTGGCCACCGCATGCCCGCGTGGCCAACGGGGTGCTCGCGTGGCGGTTGCGACAGATGGGCCTGCCCGTGCACGACGTGGGCGCGGTGCGGGTAGGCCGCCGGGAGGCGCTGCTGGGCCTCGGCCAGACCGATCGACGCAGCGGATATCCACTGGAGACGATGGTGCTGGCGGCGAAGGCCGGCTGGCGGGTCGTTGAGACGGACGTCGACTACCACCCTCGTGAAGGGCGCTCCAAGGTGACAGGCACGGTGCGCGGCACCATTCAGGCGATGCAGGACATGACCAGGGTGTTGGCCCGATGAGCAGCCTGAGCAGCCTGAGCAGCGTGGTGGTCATTGCCAAGGAGCCGGTAGCCGGACGGGTCAAAACCCGCCTGACTGTGGCGATCTCACCCCAGCAGGCAGCCGACGTCGCGGCCGCGAGTCTGCGCGACACGCTGACGGCGATGCGTCAGGTGCCCGCCGAGCGTTACCTGCTGGCACTCGACGGGTCTGCAGGGGACTGGGTGCCGCGCGACTGGAGCGTGGTCGCGCAACCGGCCGGTGGCCTGGACCACCGACTCGCCACGGTCCTCGGTGAACTGCCGGCTGGGCCCTGCCTGCTTGTCGGCATGGACACCCCGCAGGTCACCCCCTCAGAGTGCGTGTTCGATACGAATTCTTACGATGCCTGTCTCGGGATGGCGACCGATGGTGGCTACTGGGCCATTGGTTTCGTCAATCCTGCTCTCGCCCCCGAGGTGATCGAAGGAGTGCCCATGTCCACCGACCACACCGGCTCCGACCAGCTCCAGCGGATGCTCGCCGCCGGCCTGCGCGTGCAACACCTTGCGCCGCTGTTGGACGTGGACACCCCGCAGGATGCCGACGCTGTGGCGCAGTTGGCACCGCACACGTCGTTTGCGGGCGCCTGGTCTGCAGCCGTCGGAGCCCGGTTATGAGAGTCGGTGCGCTCGCGGCGTACGAGCAGGCCCTGCGTGACCGCGGACCGTTGGGTCTACGCACCAGCTCCGGGCAACGCGTCGAGCTCGACATGGCCAGGTATCTGGCCGATGCGGACGCCGCGGACCGTACGGTGCTCGAACGCTGCGTCGGTCCCGTCCTGGATGTCGGATGCGGGCCCGGCCGGATCGTCGGCGCGCTGACGGAGTCGGGAGTCTCCGCGCTCGGCGTCGACATCGCCGATGCCGCCGTCGAGTTCACTCTGCAGCGCGGGGCTCTTGCGCTGGCCCGCGACATCTTCTCCCGGCTTCCGGGCGAGGGGCGCTGGCGAACGGTGCTGGTCATGGACGGCAACTGCGGCATCGGCGGTGACGTGCCCGCACTGCTACGGCGTCTGGTCGAACTCACCTCCGACGACGGCATCATGATCATCGAGGCGGCGACCACGGTGCCCGGCACCGATGATGTACTGACGGCCAGTTTCAGCACCGACGGTGAGGATGGTCCGACGTTCCCGTGGGCTATCGCGTCCGCAGATGTTCTGCAGCGCTACGCCGAGCAGGCCGGTCTGGCCCTGGTGCAACGGTGGAGTCACTCCGAGCGGGATTTCCTGATGCTGAGGAGCGAAGCCGCGTACCAGGTGCCGGTGACCACGACGACGACCCCGACGATGATCGCGTAATTAGCGATGTAGTTCTGCTCGAGCAGCGCCAATCCGGGGCTGGAGGCGGTGCCTTGTTTCCAGATCACGAAGAAGGCCATCGAACCAGTCAGTCCGATCACGACCAGTGCACCTTGCACGAATCCGCGAATGCGCGCGGGTAAGGCCTTGACCAGGAGCCACCCGATCAGGAGCAGCACATTGGCGATGACGATGTCGTGCAGCAGAACCCCACCGATCAGCCATTCGGCGAAGTTGATCGTCTTGATGTAGGGCCGCTCGTCCCACAGCAGCCGGAATCCAAAGGCTGCAGCGAGGATGCCGACCCCGCCGATAACGAAGCGGACAGCGCGATCAGGCATTCTTGACCTCCACCTTGCTGACCCACTTTGTTTGCAATTCGCCCTTCCGGTCCGGTGCGATGAGGCGGATCGGATACCCGTGGTCCATCGACAGTCGCTCACCATGCAGGTGGGTGGCCAACAGGGCTGCCTTGAGCTGTCCCGCTGTGATGGTCGAGTGGTTGAAGCCACTCTTCTCCAGGGACGTGATCGTCACGAGGCTCTCGGAGTTTCCGCCGACCATCGTCACGATGTCCATCAGCGACGGGCCCGACCAGGTTGCTCCACGACTCCATCCCTCGACGCAGGCGATCGACAGGTCACGGGTCTGGCGCGGCAGTGCCTCCAGCTGCGCGGTGCTGAAGGTCTTGGTGCTCGTGCCGCTGACGGTGAGTTTGTAGTCGTCGGCCACGGCTGTCTTGCGGACGCCGGCTTGAGCCGCAGTTCGTTGAATCGGCAGATCCTGTTGGGGTGCCTGGTCGGGACGACGCGGGGCCAGGAGCGCTATTTTGGCCAACGGGCCGACTGACTGCCCGATGGTCGTTACTCCGACGAGCCCGACTCCGATTCCGATTCCGGTCACGGCGCCACGCCGTGTCAGGCCGTGCTCGTCGATCATCGGCCCGGTCAGTTTGGTACTCAGACCTCGACGGATGATGGGCAGCTTGACGGCGATGTGCAGCAGTAGTGCGCCGATGACGATCCAGGACAGCGCGTAGTGCACGGTCACGAACGGCCACTTGAACGGGTAGTACTGGATGACGTTGAGCACTCCGGAGACCAGTTGGACCAATGTTGCGGCAATGAGCACGAAAACGCTGAGTCGCTCCAGCACATGAACGATGGACCGGGCCGGCGGCCACTGCACGAGCTTGTGCTGCACCGACCACAACTTCGCCAGAATCAGTGGGATCGTCATGAATCCGGTGATCATGTGCACGCCCTGGGTGAAGCGATACCCACCCGCGGGCGTTGCGGGCGGAGGGAGCCAACCCAACGCGTGGGACTGATAGTGACTGATCAACCCGGTCACGAAGCAGATTCCGAAAGCGATCCCGGCGGCCGCGCCGAGTCGTGCAGTGATCGACTCGTGGTGCAGCCTGCCCCGGTCCGCGCTCGGCCACCCCGGCGGCGGGTTCGCAGGCAGGCGCAGTTTCAACGAAGGCATGGGCCTATCATCCCCGGCCGGTTCGTGACGTGACACTTTCTGGCCCATTACGAAACACGGAACTACCCGACCTGACTAAGCGCTTGCTTAGCATCGCAAATCTGCGGCATGCTCGTCACCATGCCGACTCCCGCGCCCGGATCCAGCCGGCCCGATGCGCGGGTGCGTTTGTTGGAAGCGGCTCGTGCAGCCTTTGCGGAGAAGGGTTTTCACGGCACCACCACACGGGATATCGCCGCAGCGGCGGGGATGAGTCCCGCAGCGATCTACGTGCATCACCGCACCAAGGAGTCCCTGCTGCACGAGTTGTCCCTGGACGGGCACCGCGCCGCAGTCGAGGCTGTGCAGTTGGCCACCCGGGGCGTGGCCGACCCGGCCGAGGCGTTACGTGCCTGGGTGACGGCGTTCGTCACCGGGCAGGCCCTCGGTCACACCACGGCGCGCATCGTCAACTACGAGCTGGAGGCCTTGACCCCGCAGCACCGGTGCGATGTCGATCAGCTGCGCTCGCAGATCCAGGACTGCCTCATCAAAATTCTCGAACGAGGTTGTCAAGCTAGGGTTTTCGTTGTGGAAGACACCCATATGGCAGCAAACGCGATCGCCGGGATGGGTGTCGACGTCTCGCGGTGGTTCCGCGACGACGCAGGCACGTCACCCACTCAACTGGCACGCGAGTTCGGCGATCTCGCGGTGCGGATGGTGCGCGCATGATGCCGTTCACCGGCCGCACCTTCCGCGCCGTGCTCTTCGACAACGACGGCACTCTCGTGAACTCGATGCCCTCGGCAATGCGCGCCTGGGCGGCCTGGGCGGCTGAGTACGAGGTGCCGCTGAGCGCCCTGGAAGGCATCGCCGGAATGCCGGCAGCGGCCATCATCACCAAGGTTGCGCCGCACCTGGAACCCGTTGCAGCGCTGGCTCGGATCACCGCGCTCGAACTCGCCGACACCGATGGTGTGGTGCCGTTGCCCGGCGCCGTTGAGGCGGTACTGGCGACGCGGGACTGCTGCGCGATCGTCACCTCCGCGACGGCCGACCTCGCCGCGGCCCGGCTCCGCGCGGCCGGCATACCGTCACCTACCCGACTGGTGACCGCCGACGACATCACCCGGGGCAAGCCGGACCCGCAGCCGTTCCTGGTCGCGGCGCAGCAGCTGGGGGTGGACCCCGCGCAGTGTCTGGTCGTCGAGGACGCACCGAGCGGTCTGGCCGCCGGACGGGCAGCGGGATGCGCAACCATCGGCCTCACGACCGAGCTGTCCGCCGATCAGCTGGACGCCGACCTGGTCGTCGGGACGCTCGCTGACGTTGTCTTCGAGCGCACCCCGACCGGAATCCGGGTCCGCCGCGTCGACGCTGCCCGATCCTCATAACCAAGGCCTCGTTGGCGGCTACCGGTAGTTGGTGAACTGCAGCGCGACGTCCAGGTCGGCCGTCTTCAGCAGCTGCTGAACTTCCTGCAAATCGTCGCGTGACTTGGACGACACCCTGAGTTCATCGCCCTCGATGCGCGACTTGATCGACTTCGGGCCTTCGTCGCGGATCAGCTTGTTGATCTTCTTGGCGTCTTCCTGACTGATGCCGTCCTTTACCGTGAGGGACAACCGGTATTCCTTGCCGGACAGCTTCGGCTCCCCGTCGTCGCTCTGCTCGAACGCCTTCAGCGACACGCCGCGACGTACCAGTTTGGTCTGCAGCACATCGAGCACCGCCAGCACCCGTTCGGCGGAATTGGCCTTCAACAAGATCATCTCGCCACTCCACTCGCAGGAAGCGCCGACGTTGCGGAAGTCGTAGCGGGTGCCGATCTCCTTCGCAGCCTGGTTCATTGCATTGGCGACCTCCTGCTTGTCGGTCTTGCTGACGACGTCGAACGAAGAGTCGGCCACGGGTGCTCCTAGGGGTGGGAAAAGGTTCGGGTACGGCGGCTTTCGAGTATGCCGGATCGGGCGTAGGTGCGCGGTCGGGCCGGGGCGGCGGCACTGTCAATGTGGGCTCGATTGGAGGCAGGGCCCGCCGATTGCTACCCTTGCGCACGCACTCCTGCCAGGTTGCCCGAGCGGCCAATGGGAGCGGACTGTAAATCCGCCGCGTAAGCTTCGAAGGTTCGAATCCTTCACCTGGCACCAGCAGTGTGAGCACGACACAGAAGGCGCGTCCAGCGGGCGCGCTTTCTGCGTTCTGCCCGAACCTCCTGCCCCGCCTCACCCCACCGCAATGAGCGCAATGCCGACCACGACGATGGCGGCGCCCAGCAGACGGCGCACCGGTCGCGGCTCCTTGAAGAGCCACCACGCGAGCAGTGACCCCACCACGATGCTCGATTCGCGCACTGGTGCCACGAGCGCGACCGACGTGGTCTTCATCGCCTGCAGTACCAGCACGTAGGCGAACGGCGAGAGCAGCGCGATGACCGCGACTTCCCGCCAGTAGGCCCGCACCACCGGCGCCACCCGGTCGCGCCGACGCCAGGCAACCGGGCTCATCGTCACGGCCTGCCAGAAAGCACTGATCGAGTAATACGACACAGCGCCCAGACCCAACGCGGTGACCGAGTGGTCATCGAAGAGGGTGTAGGTCGCGATCACCGCTCCGGTCAACGCGCCCCACCTCAGCCCCGCAACCCGTCGTCCGCGTGAGATCGCCGCGGCGTGCTCTGCACTGTCGGCGGTGGCCCGGGTGCTGGCGGTAGCGACCACGGCGACCCCGCCGATCACGACGAGGCCGCCGAGTACGGCTGCCCATCCTGGTCGCTGTGACAGCGCGGCGATCGCCACGATCATCGTCAGCAGTGGCCCGGTGCCGCGGGCTACGGGGTAGACCACGCCCAGATCGGCCCGGTCGTATCCCGTCTGCAAGCTGACTCCGTATGCGAAGTGCACCAGCCCCGAGATCACCGGCGCCCACAGCAGCGACCAGCTCAGTGGGTCAGGGGAGCGGGCAAGCAGGATGACGCCGATGGGCAGCCACAGCAGCGCCGAGGCGGTCGCGTAACACCACACGAACACGGTGCCGTCGGACGTGACGCGCTTGGCGGCAATATTCCAGGTGGCGTGGCAGACGGCCGCGATCAGCACGAGGGCTAATGCTGATCCGGACACCTGGCTATCCCATCACCAACGGACCGGCCAACTCGCCGGTCGGGAGTCGGGTTGCAGCGCGAGTGTCGGGATTCCGCCGCAGACTCGCCGGTCGAGTGGCGGGAAACTGTAGTGGGTGAACTGGAATGTCGATCGGGTGACCTTCGTTCCATAGCTGTGAATGATGGCGTGCCCTTGCTGCGGATGGGCGACGCGGCCGGGCGCCGGTTGCTGGCCACCGCAATTCTCGGGTCCGGCATGGCGTTCCTGGATGGGACGATCGCGAACGTCGCGCTGCCGAAGATCGGCCGCGAGCTGCACACCGAGCTTGCCGGTCTGCAATGGGTCGTGAACGGCTACACGCTGACGCTCGCTTCCCTGATTCTTGTCGGCGGATCCTTCGGTGACCGCTTCGGCCGGAAAAAGGTCTTCGGGGTCGGTGTCGCGGCTTTCATGCTCACCTCTGCCCTTGCCGCGATCAGTCCCACGATCGGGGTGTTGGTGGGCGCGCGAATGTTGCAGGGTGTTGCTGCCGCCCTGCTGACCCCCGGGTCGCTGGCCATGCTGCAGGCCTCCTTCGTGAAGGAGGATCGGATGCGAGCCATCGGCGCATGGACCGGCATGCTCGGGATAGCGACGGCGGGCGGCCCGATCCTCGGTGGCTGGCTGGTCGGTATCGACTGGCGCCTCGCCTTCTGGATCAACGTGCCGCTCGGCGTTGTCGTGCTGTGGTTGTTGAGGTCGGCCCCGGAGTCCAAGGATGCGCACGCCAGCACCGACCTCGATGTGCCTGCTCTCGTGCTGGCGCCGGTGGCGCTGGCCGGCCTGACCTGGAGCCTGACTGCCTGGCCCGATCGCGGTGCCGAGGTGAGCACCGTCGGACCACTGGTCATCGCGGTGATCGCGGCCGTTGCCTTCGTGGTGATCGAGCGGCGTTCACAGCATCCGATGGTGGCGCCTGAGTTGTTCGCGAATCGGGTGTTCACCGTCATCAACCTGGTAACGCTCGCGGTCTACGCGGCGTTGTCCGGCAGCTTCTTCTTCCTTGCCGTCTATCTGCAGATCAGCGCCGGTTGGAGCCCTCTGGAGGCCGGAGCTGCAACGGTGCCGATCTCGGGCATCATGCTGGTGCTCGCATCCCGGTTCGGCGCCGTGGCGACACGGTACGGCGCCCGCGCGCCGATGCTCGCCGGTACCGCGCTGCTCACGACCGGGTTGGCGTGGCTGGCGATGGCGCCGGACCACCCCGCGTACCTGACCCAGGTGCTCCCCGGCATCGTGACGATGGGGCTGGGCCTGTCGATGGTGGTGGCCCCGCTGACCGGCACCGTGCTCGCGGCTGCTCCCGACCACGAGGCGGGGCTGGCCAGCGGCATCAACAACGCCGTCTCGCGGACAGCGGGCCTGATCGCCATCGCCGCGCTGCCACTGGCCGTGGGTCTGAGCGGCAGGCAGTACCGCATCGGGCATGAGGTAGCGAGCGCCTACCGGTCCTCGATGTGGATCTGCGCGGGGCTGGTCGCAATCGGCTTCCTACTGACCCTCGCGGTCGGTGGGCTCAGCGCCGCTGAGGACCCCGAGTAGTGATCTGGTCACGCTCTGCGTCTGGTCGAGCAGGTCGTCCAACGCTTCGCGTAGGTCATCCGCCCGCACCCGGGAATGGCGTCCGTCAGCGAGCGCGGTCAGCACCGCACGACGGATCAGCTCCTTGAGGAAGGAGGCGGTCACCCCCTCGGTCCGCCCCACGGCGGCATCGATATCGCCGCCCGTCAGATCGTCGAGCACGTCGGCTCCGTACAGCCGCAGCAGCGCCGTCCGGGCGGCCACATCCGGGCGCCCCACCTCGACCGCGACATCGACCCTGCCGGGACGTTGGACGAGCGCTCGTTCCAGCACTTCGGCCCGGTTGGTGGTCAGCACGAACAACAGATCCGCGTCGGGTGCCGAACCGTCCATTGCGTCCAGCAGCTCGAACAGCACCGGGTTGACGTCGCCGTAGGAACGGTCCTCTGCGACGAGGTCCACGTCCTCCAGAACCACGATGCCGGGCGCAAGCTCCCGTGCGAGGGAGGCGATCTGTCCGACCGCGCGCAGCGATTCCCTTGCAGCAGCACCCGGGTGGCATCGGTGCGGGCGCCGACCAGGTAGCGGACGGTATGGGTCTTGCCGGTGCCGGGTGGTCCGTAGAGCAGCAGACCGCGCTTGAGGTGCTGTCCGGAGGCGGTCAGCTGGACCGCGTGCTGGGAGACCCCGAGCGCGTGCCGTTCGATGCGGGCGATCACCGGCTCAGGCAGGATCACGTCGTTGCGTTCGACAGGCTCGAGCGTCGCGAAGGTGAGCGCCACCGCTCCCATCGCGTTCATCGACGCGGTCACGACCTGGCCGCGGTAGACGTTCAGTCGGTTCCGCAGCCGTTCGATCTCGGCAAACACGGCCTGCGCATCGGGCACGGGTAGCCCGGCCACCTCGATGGAGACGCTCGGTTCCTGATGCTCCTGCGGTCCGCTGATCAGGACTGCGAACGCACCCGCCGGCCCGTGCACCAGGAGCAGCGCACAGTTCCAGCACGCGAGCGTCCGCCCCGGTCCGGCCGGCAGGTCGGTGATGTCCGGCGTCGACATGCGAACCGGCGGGAGGTGCTCCCCGTCCAGGAGCTGACCCAACGAGATCTCGGAGAAATGCGGCGGGACGGACAACCCCTGTACGCGTACATCGCGGGACTCTTCATCGATCCAGTGGTCCAGCGCCCGCTGCACGTTGACCTGTTCGAACGCACTCCACTGTCGTCGCACGGCGGGCTGGTCGACACGCTCGCCGAGATGCTCACGAAGCATCGAGGTCACCGGTTGTTGCGCCGATCCGCCGAACGTGTGGGCCCACTGGATGAACTCGCTGAAGCGCCGCCCGAAGTCTCGGATTTCATCGCCCTGCTCTTCGTCGGTCCCGCTCATGCCGACCCCTCTCGTCAGGTGCAGCGTAGGGGCAGATACCGACAGTCTCTGGCCGCTGAGCGCGGCCTGCTCAGGACTGCCCACTCAGCGTTGCGCGATCGGCGCCGTGATCAGATCATCGGGAATTCCGAGGGCGTCCACCAGATCGGTGACGTGCCCACGTAGCTCGCGGCACAGCTCGTTGACCGTCGCGGTAACCAGCCGCGACCGGGTGGTGTTCAGCCGGCCGTGCTCGATGAACCAGGCCTTGTCGGCCTCGATCGAACTCAGCGCGTACAAGCTGAGCGTGGTTCCGAGCAGGTCCTTGGCCGGACCGTCGGCCAGCTGTGCGTGTGCGGCCTGCGACTCCTCCAGGACGATCGCGTCGATGTGTGTGCGCGCCGCGAAGAGCACGTGGTCCTGAGCGTTGTTGAACAGCTCGAAGCCGTTCTCCTTGTTCGCTTTACGCAGCCGCATGCCCAGCGTGGACAGGGCGTGGTCGGCGCGCTGCTCGAACATGGACAGCTGCCAACCGTGGTCGTCCATGGCGCTCTCGCTGTCGCGTCCTTTCGCGAGATCAACCAGGCGCTGGATGCCGATCCGTCCAGTCGTGCGCTCCAACACGCCGCTGGCGATCTGCCTGCTCACCTTGGCCACAAGTTCCGGGCCGCCCAGGCCACCCCAGACCTCGGCGTACTCGGTCAGCAGGCCTTTGGCGACCAGCTGCATCAGGACGGTGTTGTCACCCTCGAACGTCGCGAAGACATCGACGTCGGCGCGCATCTGACCGAGCTGGTTGTCTGCGAGGTAGCCAGCGCCGCCGCAAGCCTCGCGACAGGTCTGGATCGTGTCCACGGCATGCCAGGTGGTGACTGCCTTCAGCCCCGCGACGCGTGCTTCCAGCTCGCGTCCGGCGTCCTCGTCGCGCTCCTGCCCGTCCACCGGCGCAGTGCCGTGCAGCTCCTGCAGCATCTCCGTCACGGCGTTCTGGGCAAAGCTCAACGCATACGACTTGGCCAGGCGGGGCAGCAGTTTGCGCTGGTGCGCGAGGTAGTCCAGCACGATGGTCTCCTGCTCGGCGCCGGGTGCCTCGAACTGGCGACGGACCTGGCCGTACCGGATGGCAATGGCGAGGGCCTTCTTGGCGGCTGCCCCGGAGCCGCCGCCGACGCAGATCCGACCTCGCACGAGCGTGCCGAGCATGGTGAAGAACCGACGGTTGGGGTTCTCGATGTCGGAGACATAGTGCCCGGCGTCGTCGATATCGCCGAACGCGTTGAGCAGGTTTGCCTTGGGCACCCGCACACCGTGGAAGGCGAGGGTCCCGTTGTCGACGCCGGGCAACCCGGCCTTGTCGCCGTTGTCGCCGATGACGACACCGGGCATCGGCCCTCCGTCCACATCGCGGATCGGCACCATCATGGCGTGCACGCCGTGTTCTGTGCGGCCATTTTCCTCGGTGCTCAGCTGCGCGAAGACGACGGCCATCCGGCCATCGCGCGCAGCGTTGCCGATGTAGGTCTTCACGGACGATTCGGTAGGGGAGTCCAGCACGATCTCACCGGTGGCGTGGTCGTAGTGGGCGAGCGTTTCCAGGTGTTGCACGTTGCTGCCGTGCCCGACCTCCGTCATCGCAAAGCAACCGAGCAGCTTCGCAGTCATGATGTCTTCGAGGTATGCCTCGAAGTGCCGGTGGGTGCCCAGACGCGTCACCGCTCCGCCGAACAGCCCGAACTGCACGCCCGTCTTGACCAGTAGCGACAGATCCCCGAAGGCCTGCATCTCGAACAGCACGCAGGAGGCGCCGTAGTCGTAGATGCCGCCGTATTCGACGGGGAAACCGATCCTGCCGTAACCCTGGTCGGCAACGCGGAGCAACTGCGCGAGCACACGTTCGCGCTGCTGCTCCACCGGCTGACCGGGTTCGCCGAGCAGGTCCTCGGGCTGCAGCTCTGCGCGAGCCTTCTCGCGCAGTTCGAACCACGCGCCGTCCAGGGCGCGACGGATCTGCTGCGCCACCGGGGAAACTCCGGGGGCAGGTGCGACTGCCGAAGGGCTGGCCAACGCTGTGGTCGTGTCCTGTGCGACATCCGTCGCCTGCGGTGGCTCGGATTCGGATTGCGGTGGCGAAGTGGTGCTCATTGCGACTCTCCCTCGTGGTGGTGCAGTAGTCCGTTCAGCCCGATCGCTGCGAATTCGGCCAGTTGCGCGACGATCACGCTTCGTGGTGCCCGATCGGGGTCGGTCATCCACCGGTCTGCCGACTCGCGGACGAGTCCGACCAGTCCGTGCGCCAGGATCGGCGCGAAGGTTTCGTCCCGGCCGGTCTCGCGCAGGTCTACGGCGAGTAACTCGGTGAGTCGATGGGCGATGGTGGCCGACAGACCGATGACCGGGTCGGCGTCGCGCGGCACATCCACCTGGGGTGGGCGGGTCACGAAGCGGTACAGCTCCGGGTCGTGTTCCACGAGCGCGAGGTAGCTGTCGATGGCGGCAACCACCACGGCCTGTGGGTTGTCGGTCCGCACCCGGTGGGTGGCTCCTGATGTCTGCAGCGCGGCGCCGAAGTTGGCGAGGATCAGCCGGTCCACCGACGCGCATACTGCGAGATACATACCGAGGCGGTCCCCGAGATGGCGGTAGATGACCGTTTTGCTGGTTCCCGCGACGGCCGCGATGTCGTCCATCCCGACCTGCGCGCCGTGTTGCCGAATGGCTCGGATCGCGTCCTCGGTCAACTGCGCCCTGCGCTCCTCGCGGTGCGCTCGCCAGCGGGCGTCACGGCCATCGACGCGGTGGCTCCCAACGGGGTGGCTCTCAACAGGATGGCTCTCGACGGTGATATCCGTCGAATGTTCAGTGGCCGTCATTCCGGCAGAGTATCCGACACTCGGTGTATCTGCTACTTTGAGTATCAGTTATTTTCCCGATATCCGGGACCCCACCCCCAGGAGACGAATCGATGAGTCCACGCGATGTTTTCGTGCTCGGCGGCAACCGCATCCCCTTCGCCCGATCGGGTAGCAAATACCTGAAGGCTTCCAATCAGGACATGTTGACAGCTGCGATCGACGGCCTGGTCGCGCGCTACCACCTGCAGGGTGAGCGGCTGGGTGAAGTAGCAGCCGGGGCCGTCATCAAGCACTCGCGTGACTTCAATCTGACGCGGGAGTGCGTGCTCGGTTCGCACCTGTCGCCGACCACCCCGGCTTATGACCTGCAGCAAGCCTGCGGAACCGGTCTTGAAGCCACAGTGCTCGTCGCCAACAAGATCGCGCTCGGCCAGATCGAGTCGGGGATTGCGGGCGGTTCTGACACGACGTCGGATGCGCCGCTCGCCGTCAACGACAACCTGCGTAGGACGCTGATGAAGGTCAACTACGCGAAGACTCCCCAGCAGCGGGTGTCGGCCCTGCTCAAGATCCGCCCTTCGCAACTGGCACCGGAGCAGCCCCGCAACGGCGAGCCGCGCACCGGCCTCTCCATGGGTGACCACATGGCGATCACGACCCAGGCGTGGCACATCACCCGTGAGGCGCAGGACGAACTCACGGTGGCCAGTCATCAGCACCTGGCGGCGGCCTACGACCGCGGATTCTTCGACGACCTGGTGACGCCTTACCTCGGTGTGACCCGCGATCAGAACCTGCGCCCGGACAGTTCGGTGCAGAAGTTGTCCACTCTGAAACCGGTCTTCGGTCGGGGCGAGGGCGCCACGATGACAGCAGGCAACTCCACGCCACTCTCCGACGGCGCATCGACGGTGCTCCTCGGATCGGGGGACTGGGCGAAGGAGCGCAACCTGACTCCGCTGGCCCGGTTCGTCGATGCCGAGACGGCGGCGGTCGATTACGTCTTCGGTGACGAAGGCCTGCTGATGGCGCCGCCGTATGCCATCGCCCGATTGCTCGCGCGTAACAATCTTTCACTTCAGGACTTCGACTTCTACGAAATCCATGAAGCGTTCGCATCGACCGTGTTGTGTCATCTTGCCGCTATGGCGGACCCGGCATTCTGTAAGGACCGGTTGGGTCTGGACGAGCCGCTCGGCGCGATCGACCGCAGCAAGCTCAACGTCGTGGGCTCCTCGCTCGCGGTCGGCCACCCGTTCGCGGCTACCGGGGCCCGCATTGTGGCGACGCTTGCGAAGCTGTTGCACGAGAGGGGTTCCGGGCGTGGGCTGATCTCGATTTGCGCAGCGGGCGGTCTCGGCATCGTCGCAATCCTGGAGGCAGCGGAATGACCGACACCCTGACGAATCTGGTCAATCAAGGCATCGGCAAGAAGATCGCGGTCCAGCTCGGGCTGCCACGTCCGACGATCCTGCGCCGATACGAGCCGGGCCAGCCGCTGGTCGAGGGCAGCATCGCGGTGGGCGGTATCCCGGTCGACGGCGCGGCACCGAACATCGCTGCGGTGCAGAGCATCCTGACCGAAGCGAAGGCTGTCCACGTCCGGGCGACAGCCGACACGACCTACGACGGAAAGCTCGCCGGGGTCGTCTTCGACGCCTCTGATGCACGCACATTGGACCAGTTGGAGCAGTTACGCGCCGTACTCGGTCCGGCGTTGAAGGCGCTGGGCAAGAACGGCCGGTTGGTGATGCTCGGTACCCCGCCGGCCGAGTTGAATGACAGCGAAGCGGCTGCCACCCAGCAGGCGTTGGACGGCATCACCCGCTCGCTCGGTAAAGAGATGCGCGCCGGAGGCACCGCAAATCTGCTGTGGGTGGCGCAGGATGCGCATGGGGACCAGGCCGTGCTCGACGCGCCGGTGCGGTTCCTGCTGTCCAGCCGCTCGGCCTACGTGTCCGGTCAACCGATCCGGGTGCTCGCAGCACCAGCGGGAGCGTCGGTCGATCCGCATGCGCCACTCACCGGTCAGGTGGCGGTCATCACGGGTGCTGCTCGCGGTATCGGCGCTCAGATCGCCCGTGTCTTTGCCCGGGCAGGTGCCGACGTGATCGCTGTGGACGTTCCCGCCGCGGGCGACGCACTCGCCACGATCGCCAACGAGATCGGTGGCACGGCACTGCAGCTGGACGTCACGGCGGTCGACGCCGGTCAGCGCATCGCAGCAGCCGTCAGTCGCCGCGGTGGCACGCTCGACGTGATGGTCCACAACGCCGGAATTACCCGGGACAAGCTTTTCGTCAACACCGACGCCGCCCGCTGGGGCAGCGTGCTGGACGTCAATCTGCGCAGCCAGTTCCGGATGAACAAAGTGTTGCTGGACCCGGCGACAGAGGGTGGTCTGCGCGATGGCGGCCGCATCGTCAGTGTCGCGTCCATCAGTGGCATCGGCGGGAACCGTGGTCAGTCCAACTATGCAGCCTCCAAGGCCGGTGTGATCGGGATGGTGCGGCAGCTATCGCAGGAGCTTGCACCCCGGAACATCACCGTCAATGCGGTGGCACCGGGCTTCATCGAGACCGAGATGACGGCCAGGATCCCTGTGGCGACCCGTGAGGTCGGGCGCCGGTTGAATTCGTTGCTGCAGGGTGGTCAGCCGGTCGACGTGGCCGAGGCAATTGCGTTCTTCGCCGAACCCGGCGCCTGTGGCGTGACCGGGCAGGTGCTGCGGGTGTGCGGCCAGAGCCAGTTGGGGGCCTGAGTGTGTCGAGGGTCATCGAGGTGTCGAGAGCGCCGTCGCTCGGGCCGCTCTTCGTCAAAGCGGTCCTGCGCGCGCCGTTGCGCAAGGGCGGGCAGCTGCCCGATCTGCTCGTACGTCAAAGCGACGCGGTCGCGGATCGGGAGCAACTCGCGGAGTATGCCCACGTATGTGGTTTCGATCTGGGAGACGTACTTCCCGCGGCGTTCATCCACCTGCTGGTCTTCCCGCTGCAGACCCGAATCATGGCGGATGCGGCATTTCCCTTCCCGCTGGTGGGCAGCGTGCACCTGAGTAACTCCATCACGTCTCACCGACCGGTATATGCCGATGACATCATGCAGATCGAGGTGCGGGCCGCGAATCTGCGTCCGCACTTCCGTGGCGCGCAGGCCGACCTCCTGGCCGAGGTGAGCATCCGCGGCGAGCTCGTCTGGCAGGAGCGCAGCACCTACCTCTTCCGCGGCGCCGACGCGCCCGGTGCGGTGCCCCAGAAGCCGGCCGAGCCCGCACCGCCGATCGGTCCGGGTGCGATCTGGCGGGTGCCCACAGACATCGGACGGCGGTACGCCGCGGTGTCCGGCGACGTGAATCCGATCCATCTGCATCCGCTTGGTGCGAAGGCGCTCGGATTCCCGACAACCATCGCGCACGGCACGTGGAGCGTTTCCAAGGTGTTGGGCGCGTTGGCGAACAGGGTTCCGACGGCTTTCATCTACGACGTTGAGTTCAAGAAGCCGATCCTGCTGCCTGCAACGATCAGATTCGTTGCGGAAGAGCACGACTCGGTGTGGGATCTGGCCCTGATCAACGCCAGGGAGGGTGGCGTGCATCTGGTCGGATCGATCCGGCCCGCGGTTCCTGCCGCGATTTCATGATCGGCGAGGCTCTGAGGTAGCCTCTTCGCTGCGCTCCCGGGACGTCAGACCCATGCGCGCAGGCCCCCATAGCTCAGTCGGTAGAGCGTCTCCATGGTAAGGAGAAGGTCAACGGTTCGATTCCGTTTGGGGGCCCGGTACGGCGTACGTCGGGAAGAAATATCCCGGCACCGCTGTTCTCCCTGGCGGGGTAGCTCAGCTGGTTAGAGCGCACGACTCATAATCGTGAGGTCGCGGGATCGAGCCCCGCTCCCGCTACGACAAATGTCCAAGCACCACCCGAGAGCAGGTAGCCCAGTGGCTAGCAAGAGCGGCGACATTCGCCCGAAGATCACGTTGGCATGCACCGACTGCAAAGAGCGCAACTACATCACGAAGAAGAACAAGCGCAACAACCCTGACCGGTTGGAAATGGCGAAGTTCTGCCCGCGTTGCAGCAAGCACACATCGCACCGCGAGACCCGCTGACCTCAGCAGGGAGCACGCGAGCACGACATTCTTGACGACCGGTCGTCACGGGAAGCTATCAGCTGATCGCGACGGCCGGTTTTCTTGCGTCCCGGCGGCGAGCAGCTGAACCACGTGGGTCGAGAAACCCGCCGCTGTGCCATTTTCATCAAAGTACAGAACAATGAGTGCAATGCCTGTGGCGAGCGTCAGTAGCGCGGCGGGCCTCGGTGATCGGGTGCGATGGACCATCACCACAGCGTGTCATCGAACCCGCAACGGCGGTCTGCCTCGAACTATCTGACCGCCTGCTTCACCGCTCCGACTCACGACGGTCAGTGCTCCAGGGGATCGCTGACCGGTGAGCTTGTCTCCGACACCCAACCGCCTTCGTTGCCTCGGAATGAAGGCATGCCCTGGTCGTCGGTCAGACTGGGGCCGTGACGAATCTGGTCGTGTCGTTCAAGCCGAATTGGGTCAATGGTTGGTGGCTACGCGCGTTCACGGATCCATACGCGGAGGTTGACCGGGCGGTCACGAAGTGCTCATGGCCGACACCAACCACGATCGTCACGGCGCCCGGTGTACATCACGTTCGCACGTTCGTACGGTATCGACGGCTGATTCCAGGAGACGGCGGCTCAGGCGAAACCACTGTGGACCTGGCCCCCGGAGAAGACCTCAGCATCACCTCGTCAAACGGGATCGCCAATCAGAGCCCCTTCGTGCCGCGGGCGTCAGGCTGACCAGCCGTCCTCGACCACGTTGATTTCTGGCCTGGGTGATCTGGTCGAACCGGTACTCGGTGCGGGCGGGCACAACGGCCGTTCCGACGGCCGCCGATTCGGAAGCTCTGAGCATTGCTCCCAACGACCTTGAGCAGCGATCTGGCGGTTGCCCGTGTCGACCCAGACCACGCAAGCTCTTCCGGCTGCACTCCTGTCGTTGTAGGTTGAAACCACGTCCAGGTGTCAGACGGAAGGACCTACAGGATGACTGTCACCGGTTCTGACGATGTTCTGCAACAGCTACCCCCAGGCACGTACCGGGTCGACCCGACTCGTTCGAATGTTCGTTACACCGGACGACATATGTTCGGACTGGGCGGTGTACAGGCAACCTTCGCCGTCGCCGCGGGCCTGCTCGAGGTTGCCGAACCGGCCTCCGGCTCGTCGATCCAACTCACGGTTGACCCGGCGACGTTCACATCGGACAAGACGCGGCGAGACCTGCACGTCAGGTCCAAGACGCTGCTGGACGTCGAGCAGTACCCGGAAATCTCGTTTCACAGCACCGCCGTGCGCGCGGACGGTGACCAATGGGTGGTGATCGGGGATGTCACGGCACACGGCAGCACCCAACCGGTCGAGATCACCGTCGATCGAGTCACCGCCTCCGGGACCGACGTAACCGTCCACGCCGTCGCAACGCTGGACAGATACGCCTTCGGCGTGACCGGGGTCAAGGGTATGGCCGGCCGGCAGGTGGCCCTGGAGTTCGATCTCACCGCTGCAAGGACGTCGACGTCTGCGGAGAGCTCGTAACCACGCGTCATCCATGCCGCTCTCAACGTCCCCGATCGGCGACCCCGTCCCGGTCTACGGGTGCTGAGGATCGCCCGAGCACGTATACGAGTCGATTCGCAGTCGATCTGTGCCCGGTGGATGACCTGCCATGAACGTATTCTGGGGAATCCTTCGGTGGTGGCCCACGCTGCTGTCTCGCGCAGCGAACTCCATCTCAGCGACGGCACGGCGTGGCGGGAAACGGGCGTGGCCGCAGGACCTGTTGACTACCAGTTGAGCGTTTGCTCAAAAGTGTGCGAGATTGGTGTCAAGCAGTTGCTCCGCACAAATTTGGAGTCTGACATGGACGCGATCCGCCCGGCCCCGCCACAGCCCAGCCCGCGGCAACGCTCGGCGCGGGTACCCGCATTGTCTGTTTCCGTAGGAGTGGGGGCCTTATTGCTTGGACTGATGGCTTCGGCTGCGGGACTGCAAGAGCTCACGGCCTTCCGCCACCTGAAACCTGGCTGGATCCGATACCAACCACCTTGGACTGTTCCGGTATTTGTTGGGGGCCTGGTGCTGACCCTCGTCGGCCTCGGAACACTCGCCGTTACCCGCATCATGTCCCGACGAGAACGCTGATCTGGTCATTGCGCGACCGGCGCAGGGCTGACGCCACAACGTCCCGGTATCACCCCCGCTTCACTCCCGGCGGGATGCCCAGCGCTCGACATCCGTCAGCCCATTGCTGACCAATCTCGTCCCGGTCCTCGATCGTGAAGTGAGCTGCTGGTTTGGAAACTCACAGCTCGAGCCGCATGCGCGTCCGAGGCATCTGGACGGCTGTCTCATCGATACTGTGCCCTATGTCCACGGCAGAACCAGGCGAGATGATCCCGTTCAGGCCGTACGCACACGACGTTCGAATTCATCGCGGCAACCAGATCTTCTACGTTCGCGGTGTCCGTGAGCCACACCACGGAGCCCCTCGTTCGAGGGGGCTCCGTGG
>JALYUK010000298.1 GCA_030853805.1 Actinomycetota bacterium
GCAGCGCACGGCTATGTCGTACTTGCCTACACAGCAAGGGGGTTCGGTCGTTCGGGTGGCTTCATCCACCTGGATGCGCCGAAGTACGAGGTCGCTGATGCGCAGCGGATGGTTTCCTATCTCGCGACCCTCCCGCAGGTCATCAAGGACAAGCCAGGTGACCCACGGGTCGGCGTCGCAGGGGGGTCCTACGGTGGCGGGTTGGCGCTGCTGCTCGCCGGATACGACCAGCGGGTCGACGCGGTCGGCGCCGACATCACCTGGAACGACCTGGGCACGGCCCTCTTCCCGAACGGGGCGCAGGGACAGCCGCCGGGCGTCTTCAAGAAGCTGTGGGCCGGTCAGCTCTTCGGTGCGGGCGCAGTGGGCGGTAAGAACGGTTGCGGCCGGTTTGCACCCGATGTCTGCTCTGCGTACCAGAAGGCCGCAGCCAGCGGCGTCCCCGATGCCGCGATCCTGAAGCTGCTGCGCGCCTCCAGCCCGGCCACCGTGCTGGACAAGATCAAGGCCCCGACGTTGCTGAGTCAGGGCGAGCAGGATTCGCTGTTCCCGCTCGGCCAGGCTGACGCGAATGCCAGAGGGATCGCCAGGACCGGCACCCCGGTGAAGGTGATCTGGCGCAGCGGTGGCCACGATGGCGGCACGAACACCGGCGACCTGGTGGGATACCTCGAGAAGTGGTTCGACCCGGTCCTGATGCGCAAGGGCACCCTGGACCGCTCGTTCGACGTATCGCTCACCGGCGCCGCGCTGTCCGCGCAGAACGGCCAGAGCATCGACCAGACCGTCAGGGTCCGAGGTGGCTACGGCGCGGCGAAGAAGCAGCCGGTCACCGTCGCCGGTGCGTCCACCACGATCTACGCACCCGCCGGCGGCAGCCCCGCGGCCATCACAGCGGTCCCCGGTATCGGCGGTCTGCTGGGCCAGGCGGCTGCCCTGACCGGAGCAGGCAGACTGAGCAACGTCCCCGGTCAGTTCGCGTCCTTCCCCAGTGCGCCGCTGCGCGCGGGTGTGCTGGTCGCGGGTTCGTCCACGGTGCGGCTGCGCATCACTACGACAACGACGACCGACGCCACGCTCTTCGCCTCGCTGCACGACATATCACCCGACGGCAAGGACACGCTGCCCTCGGGCCTGGTCGCGCCGATCCGTCTCACCGGGTTGCGACCGGGCACGCCCACTGACGTCACCGTGACGCTGCCCGGCATCGTGCAGCAGGTGCCCGCCGGGCATCGGCTTGTCGTGCGGGTCGCAACGACCGACCTCGCCTACCAGCTGCCGGCGACCGCCCGCGGGTACGACATCGCGCTCGCCGACTCGCAGCTGCAGCTCGCGACCGTGACCGGGCAGACCCGCAGCGCAGCGCACCCGTGGGGTTGGCTGATCGCCGGTCTGCTCGCGATGGCGCTGTTCCTCATCGGCGCTTTCGTCGCCGGCTACCGACGTCGGCACCGTCGGGTGGTCGACCCCGCGCTGACTGACATTCCGGTCAGCGTCGAAGGCCTGAGCAAGGAGTACGCCGACGGCTACCGGGCCGTCGACGATGTCACCTTCCGCGTCGAACCCGGCCAGATCGTCGGCCTGCTCGGCCCGAACGGCGCGGGCAAGACGACACTGCTGCGCACCCTGATGGGTCTGATCGCCCCGACGTCGGGATCGATCCGGGTCTTCGGTGAGCTCATCGAGCCGGGCGCGTCGGTGTTGTCGCGCACCGGCGTCTTCGTCGAAGGGCCGGGTCTGCTTCCGCACCTGTCCGGCCGCGCGAACCTGCGACTGTTCTGGGCTGCGACCGGTCGCCCGGACGACGAAGCCGACTTCGAGACAGCGCTGGAGATCGCGGGTCTCGGCGCGTCGATCGAACGACGGGTCAAGACCTACAGCCAGGGCATGCGGCAGCGGCTAGCCATAGCTCAGGCAATGCTCGGCCTGCCCGAGTTGCTCATCCTGGACGAACCGGCCAACGGACTGGACCCGCCGCAGATCATCGAGATGCGCGAAGTGCTGCGCCGGTACGCCGAGACAGGGCGCACGGTGCTGCTGTCCAGTCACCTGCTGGACGAGGTCGAGCAGACCTGCAGCCATGTCGTGGTGATGCACAAGGGCCGGCTGGTGACCAGCGGCTCGGTGAGCGAGATCGTCGGCGCCGTCGCCGGGCCAACCCAGCTGGCGGTGGACGAGCCCGAACGCGCGATGGCCGCGCTCGCCGCAGCCGGTATCCGTGCCGAGCCGATCTCCGCACGTCACTCGCTGGAAGAGGTCTTCATGCAACTGGTCGGTGACGAAGGAAGAACCGACGAGCGGAAAGCTGACGACGAAAGGGTGATGAGCAATGAGTGACGCTGCCACTCGGCGCGGGGTCAGCGACCGCCTTGCGCACCTACCTCCGGTGCAGCCGGACTCCTTCCGCCCGGGAGCCACCCTTGCCCTGCGGGTGGAATTCGTGCGACAACTACGGCGTCGACGCACCCAGTTGTCGGCCCTGTTGCTCCTCGTGCTGCCGGTGATCATCGCGATCGCGCTCAAGGTCAACAACGGAAGTGGCGGCTCGGGTGGCGGCTCCGGCGGTTCTGGGGGTGGGGCGGGCGGAGGTTCCGGCTCGGCGCTCATCGACCTCGGTAGCGCGGGTGCGGGCAACTTCGCGTTCTACTGCGAATTCGCCTCTGCCGCATTTCTGCTCGTAGTCATCGTGGCGCTCTTCTGCGGCGACACCGTCGCCAGCGAAGCCAGCTGGTCATCGCTGCGTTACCTGCTCGCGATACCGGTCCCGCGCCCGCGACTACTGCGCCAGAAACTCATCGTCGCCCTCTCGCTCAGCCTGGGTGCCAACCTGCTGATCCCGATCTGGTCCTATCTGATCGGTGGAGTGTTCTTCGGATGGGCGCCCGCCCAGTCGCCGCTCGGTGGAAGCTTCGGCACCGCAGAGGGCATCTGGCGACTACTGATCGTCGTGGGCTACGCCAGCTTGCAGTCGCTGTTGGTGGCCGCGCTGGCATTCCTGCTCAGCGTGCTCACCGATGCACCGCTGGGCGCGGTCGGGGGGTCGGTGCTGCTCGTGGTGGTGTCCAACATCCTGGACGCGATCACAGCGCTCGGCTCCTACCGCGATTACCTTCCGACCCACTTCCAATACTCGTGGCTGGACGCGCTGGGACCAGCCG
>JALYUK010000302.1 GCA_030853805.1 Actinomycetota bacterium
TCAGGCGAACCGTTTCATCATCCTGTCCCCGTGGCGCGGCAACACACTTCCCGCACCGGTGGTGATGTCCTCCTGGGGGCACCAACTGCGGCTGAAGAATGCGACCGATCCGCGGATGCAGCGATTCGTCGACACCTTCCGGCACCGCAAGCCCTACAGCCCGGAGACCAACGAGCCGGTCGACGGGATACCGACCGGGACGGGCGGGGTGGCCGCCCGCTACGGCGCCACCCAGCCCAATCCGCCCGGTACGAAGAAGTAGGCGCTATTCGCTGGTGATGGGCTCGCGACCGGCCGGTTGCTTTGGTCGCGGGGTGAGCGGCTCTACCGGGGTGAAGGCCCTAGTCACCGGTTCGGCGGTCGTCAGGGTGAAGACCTCGCCGTAGTGCGACAGATCGGTGTGGGCGCCCGAGCCGTCCTCCAGCTCGTAGACCGCGTGGTCGGGGTGGATCGTTACGCGCACCTTGCAGCCTCGCCAGCGCAGCGTGAATGCCAGTCGGGTCAGCCGTTTCGGCAGCGCCGGCGTGAACGACAGTTGGCCGCCGTGATCGCGCATTCCGCCGAATCCGCATACCAGCGCCAGCCATGCGCCGGCGAGCGACGCGACGTGCACGCCGTCGCCGGTGTTGTGCTCCAGATCGCGTAGATCCATCAGCGCGGCCTCGGTGAGGTAGTCATGCGCAAGCTCGCGGTGACCCACCTCAGCGGCCAGGATGGCTTGGGTGCAGGCCGACAGGGAGGAGTCCCGGACGGTGATTGGCTCGTAGTATTCAAACGCTTTCGCCTTCTGCTCCAGCGTGAAGTTGTCGCCGCACCAGTGCATCGCCAGCATCAGGTCGGCCTGTTTGACCACCTGTTTGCGATAGATGTCGAAGTAGGGGTAGTTCAGCAGCAGCGGGTAGTTGCCCGCCTTGTCGGTCGCCGCGAAGTCCCAGACCTCGCGCTCGGTGCTGCCTCGGTCCTGCTGGTGCACGCCGCGCTCATCGTCGAAGGGCATGGCCATGGTTTCGTCGGCGGCTCGCCAACCGCTGATCTCCTCCCGCGTCACATCGAGCGCGATGGCCTCCTGGGGCCAGCGCTCCGCGGTGTCGGCTGCGTACCGCAGGTTCCGCGCGGCCATCAGGTTGGTGTAGGTGTTGTCGGCGACCACTGCGGAGTACTCGTCCGGCCCGGTGATGCCGTCGATATGAAACTTGCCGTCATCGCCGTGGTAGCCGAGGTCGGCCCACAACCGGGCGGTCTCCACGAGCAGTTGTAGGGCGGTCTCGCGGTCGAATTCCTCGTCCTGCGTCCAGAAGACGTAGCGCGCTGCAGCGACCGAGATGTCCGCGTTGATATGGAACGCGGCCGTGCCTGCCGGCCAGTAGGCCGAACACTCCTCACCGCGGATGGTGCGCCACGGGAAGGCGGCACCCTTGAGTTTGAGGGTCTCGGCGCGCTCACGTGCCAGATCCAGGATGCTCTGGCGCCAGACAAGAGCGTCGCGGGCCGCATCAGGGGCAGTCGCAGTCAGTAGGGGGAGCACGAACTGCTCCGAATCCCAGAAGGCGTGCCCGTCGTATCCGGGTCCGGTCAGGCCCTTTGCGAGGATTGCGCGACCCTCGGCACGGGCGCCGGCCTGGAGCACGTGCCACAGACCGAAACGCACGGCTTGCTGCACACTGTCATCGCCGTCGACCTGCACATCGGCGCCGTCCCAGAAGTCCTGGATGTAGTCCTTCTGCTCAGCGACCAGATCGTCCCAACCGGTGTTGATGACTGCGGACAAGGCGCCGTCCACCTGATCGCGCAGGGCCGGCACGGTGCGCTCGGAGGACCAGCCGTAGGCGACGAATTTGGTCAGACCGAGCGTCTCACCAGGGTCCAGATGTGCACCGATCGTCATCCGTGACCAGTCCGGCTGGATGAAGGTATGCGGCTCGTAGTCGTGGTCGCCGTGCAGGATGTGGTCGCATGCCGCGGCGACGCGTAGACCGCTCGCCTTCGTGCGGTGGATCAGCTGGGCGCGGGTGTCACCCGCCAGATGATGTTCGGACTTCAACGGTTTCTTCAGCGCAGCCGCAACGCGAGGGTCTGCAGAGGTGACGGGCAGCTCTTCGTTTGCAACCATCTCGGACTGGATGACGACGCGCAGCGGTTTGTCGACCGCCTCCACCTGGTACCAGATCGCCAGGATGGCGCGTTGGGTGAAGGACACCAGACGCTGGGAACGCACCCGGACCATCCGCCGGGCGGGCGATTCCCACAAGACGTCGCGGGTGAGGATCCCGGTGCGCATGTCCAGCGTGCGTTCGTGGTGACGTACAGCGCCGTACCGCATGTCGAACGGTTCGTCATCGACCAACAGTCGGATCACTTTTCCGTTGGTGACATTGACGACGGTCTGGCCCGATTCGGGATACCCGTACCCCGCCTCGGCGTACGGCAGCGGCCGGCTCTCGAAAAAGGAGTTGAGGTAGGTGCCGGGCAGCCCCGACGGGTCACCCTCATCGAGGTTGCCGCGTACGCCGATATGGCCGTTGGACAGTGCGAAGATCGACTCTGCCTGGGCGAAGTTTTCGGTTTGCAGGTTCAGCTCGCGTACCCGCCACGGCTCGACGACGAATCCCTCGTAATGCTCGCTCATGCGTCGGTGTCCTCACCGGTTGAATCGCTCTGGAGCAGCTCGGCGAGGTCTTGCACAACCACGGTCGCCCCGTTCTCGAGCAGCGCCTGCGCGTGGTCTACGCGGTCGACACCGACGACGTAACCGAAGTTGCCCGCTCTGCCGGCGGCGACGCCGGAGGTGGCGTCTTCGAAGACAACACACTGGGCGGGGGTGGCGTCGACGAGCTTGGCGCCGGCCAGGAACGAATCGGGTGCGGGTTTGCCCTTGATGTGCTGCTGCGCGAGGGTCGTGCCGTCCACGCGACCTTCGACGTACTGCGCCAGGCCGGTCACCTCCAGCACCATCTCGGTGTTCGCCGAGGACGACACGACGATGCGACGCAGGCCGGCGTCGCGGGCGGCCTGCAGGTAACGACGCGAGCCGTCATAGACATCGACGCCGTCGCGCTTGATCGCTTCATGGACGAGGTTGTTCTTCCGGGTGCCCACCCCGTAGATCGTGTCCGCATCCGCGTCGTCATCGGGGCTGCCATCGGGCAGCTGGATGTCTCGCGAGGTGAGGAAGTCACGCACGCCGTCCTGGCGAGGTTTGCCGTCGACGTACCGGTTGTAGTCGCTGCCGGCATCGAAGGGGGTGAATCCGTCCCCGTCGCGGGCCTTCAGGAATTCGTCGAAAGTTTGTTTCCATGCGGTGCGGTGCACGCTGGCGGTGTCGGTGAGGACTCCGTCCAGGTCGAACAGGCAGGTGGTGATGGCGTCCGGTAAGCCGAGCATCGTCGTCCTTCGGTGTGGCAGTGAGGTCCTGCTGCAGGTTACTGCGACTGCCTGGTGACCAACGGAAGCCATGCGGTTTACGCGGGTGGCTATCGGGACTATCCGCGCTGCGATGACCGTTGTGCCATCGGAGCGTGCCGCTCACTATCGACGCGGTGTGCCGCGATGCGAGGAGTGCAGTCATGAAGGCAGTTCAGTTCAGCGAGTACGGCGGCCCCGAGGTCTTACGTGTGGCTGAGGTCGATGAGCCGCACGCCGGAAACGGCCAGATCCGTATTGCCGTGCGTGCTGCGGGTGTCAATGCACTGGACTGGAAGGTGCGGGCCGGATACATGAAGGACCAGCTGCCGCTGGAGTTTCCGGCGGGGGTGGGCCTGGACGCGTCCGGCGTCGTGGACGAGGTCGGCGAGGGCGCTGACGGTGTTGCTGTCGGGGATGCCGTTTTCGGAGCGGGCTCAGCGGCCTACGCGCAGTACGCGATCCTGGACCACTGGGCCGCCAAGCCCGAGCGGATGTCGTTCGAGGAGGCTGCCGGGTACGGAGTCCCGGTCGAGACGGCGGTGCGCATCCTGAATCTGGTCGGCGTCCGGTCGGGGCAGACCCTGCTGGTCAGCGGCGCGTCGGGTGGGGTCGGCTCAGCGGTCGTGCAGATTGCCGTCCATCGCGGTATCACCGTCATCGCCACCGGTGGCGAAAAGAACCAGGACTACCTACACGAGCTCGGCGCCACCGCCACCACCTATGGCGCCGGACTGGTCGAGCGGGTGCGTGGCCTCGCGCCGGACGGTGTCGATGCGGCGCTGGATATCGCCGGCTCGGGCGTGATCGACGAACTCATCGAGCTCACCGGTGATGCCGGCGCGGTCGTGTCGATCGCGGACTTCGGCGCACCCGGCAAGGGCGCCAGGGTCACGACGCAGCCGGAGAACAACGAGGCGGCGTACGCAGAGGCCGCGAAACTTTTCCAGGACGGCTCGTTCACGTTGCCGGTGGAGAGAGTGTTCAGTCTCGAGCAGGCCGGCGACGCGCACGCTGCCAGTGCTGCCGGCCATGTCCGCGGCCGGTTCGTGATTGCTGTCTGAGGGATCGCTGTCTGAGGGACCACCTACTGATCGGCCCGGCCACCCCACAGCGGGTGACCGGGCCGATCAGCAAGCGTGGGTGTCAGGTGGTTTGCGGCTGCAGTGCGGCGAGTTCCCGCTGCACGAGTTCCTCATGTGCTGCAGCATCCTCGCGGGCCTTGCGCGGGCTCCATCGGCCGACCATCAGGAAGACGAACGGAATGAAGAGCAATTCTGCTCCCGCGCAGATCATCCACCACGTCTTCCACTGGCCGGGGCTGTCCTTGGCGGCCTTCTGGACATCTGCTCCATTGGCTTTGAGGTAGGCGCCGTCCGCAGCCGGGATGGGGTGGGTGCCGAGGAAGGTCAACTGCTTGACTGCATCCGCAGGAGACTTTGCCACCCCGGATTTGATCAGGTCACCGACCGCGGCTGCGCCTGCTGCTGGAGACGTCGGATTCTTCTCCAGCGCAGCAAGGTTCACCGGCGTTATGCCGCCGACGGTGGCCAGTTGAGGCGCGTACTGGGTCGCCAGTGTCTTCACCTCAGCACCCTTGTCGACCAGGATCGACGTGGCGGGAAGAGCGGCACCGAATCCGACCAGCGTCAGGCAGATGACAATCCGAATGGTCCATCCCCAGGTTGCCAGACCAGTCGCGGTCGCTGCGGGATTGTGCTTTTCGACCGTCTCGGTGAACGAGGCCATCCACGCGCAGTAGGTGACACCCTGCGCCGCGCTGATCAGGATCAGCAGCGCGCGGAATGTCTCGTACGACGTACCGGGGGTGGTTGCCTTCAGGGCGAAGATGAACAAGCCGATGGCGCTGACCACCGCGCCGACGATCATCAACGGTTTGCGCACGCCCAGCTTGTCGGAAATCAGTCCGGCGACGACCAGAGCGATGGCATTCGGTAGCCAGTACCAGTTCGCCAGCGCGTTCGCGCGCTCCGGGGTGTAGCCGAAGATCGTCGCGAAGTAGACAACGAAGAAGCCGACCGCGATGTAGTAGAAGATCAGGAAGATGCTGATGGCGAACGCCGATCCGACCACGTCCAGGCGCATCATCTGACGCCACTGGCCCTGGTGCACCTTGCTCTCGTCGATCTGGGAGGCGCGTGCCTCGATCAGCTGCCGGTCGTTCATCGAGACCATCAGCTGGTCGCGCAGGCCGGGGGACAGTTCGCGCAGGAAGAGCAACGCGATGACCGCGACGACCAGGCCGATGATGCCGCATACGTAGAACTGGAACTGCCAGTCCGGGTGCGCTCCGAGCGTGTGGCTGGAGACCTCGGTGACCATCAGCGATCCGAGGACCGGACCCAACGTCCAGAAGCCCATCGCTGAGGCCCGCCCGAGTTGGGGGGAGAAGTCACGGATCAGAGCGGGAGTGGCGACCAGAATCATGCCTTCCACCATCGACAACACGGCGAATTCCAGCAGGTAGACCGTGCCGTTGGACGCGTGGGGAAGAGCGAACAGCACGATCAATCCGGTCAGGAAGAGACCGCCCACCACGAGGTTGGCGCGACCCCACCGGTCCGCGAACCCGGCGGCCAACGACCCGAAAGCCCCGACCAGGTTGCCGACCACCGAGATGAAGACGAACTGACTGAAGCTGATGTGGAAGTAGGTGATGATCTGGGTGGCAACGGCCCCGGGGATGTAGAGCTCGTAGTAGAGGACCACGGTCGCTGCAACGGTGATGGCCAGGTAGGCGAACCGGGGGTTTGTCGACGGATAGTGCGCCAACTGCCGATGTACGAGCGGGTTCCCGCGGGACGGTTGAGATCGGGCGGGAGACGCGGGACCAGCGGTTGAGGACATCTGCATCGCTTCCGTATTCGAATGTGGCGTAGCTCACAATCTGCCTACATCCGCCTGCTGTCAAGCAAAAACCCCGAACCGCTTTCGCGGGCCAGGGTTTTCGTTACTGTCTCAACACAGCGTGCACCCGGAGAGATTCGAACTCCCAACCTTCTGATCCGTAGTCAGATGCTCTATCCGTTGAGCTACGGGTGCTGGAGTGACGACCTCGAGGCCGTCGAACTGCCGGAAGCGTACGTTACCGTCTCACCACCGACACACGAAATCGGAACCCGCCGACCGCAGGTGGCCGGTTCAGGCCCCGAAGGGTCGCGCAGGCAACCCGCCCACTCCGGGCTCACAGCTGAACACCGCCCCGGCGAGCGGTTGCTCGCCGTCCGGCACGTTCTCCCGGCTGGTGGTGATGAACAGGGTGCGCAGGTCATCGCCACCGAAGGTGCACGCCGTCACATTGGTCACGGGTAGCTCGATGACCTGGTCCAGGGCGCCCTCTGGGGAGTAGCGGTGCACTGCAGACCCGCCGTAGAGCGCGGTCCACACACCGCCCTGCTCATCCACGCACAGTCCGTCGGGGCTTCCGGCGAGGTCTTCCGGCAACGTGACGAACGGGCGCCGTTCGCTCATACCCTCGGGTGT
The DNA here is from genome assembly GCA_030853805.1 of Actinomycetota bacterium. Lineage (GTDB taxonomy): Bacteria > Actinomycetota > Actinomycetes > Actinomycetales > Dermatophilaceae > Allobranchiibius. The sequence continues at coordinate 6,904 of JALYUK010000302.1, forward strand.
CCAGTCGAAGGTCCACACGATGCGAGTGGGTGTGTCGTTGTGGAAACCCTTGTCTCCCAGGCCGGTCCATGCCAGGCCGTTCGACACGGTGAGCCCGGTGAGCACTTGCGAGGCGAGCCCATCGGTGCTCAGCAGGTAGAGCGAGGCTGCGCCCTCCTTCTGGTCGTAGGCCATCGTTCCGCAGTAGAAGTTACCCATCGGGTCGCAGCCGCCGTCGTTGAAGCGGATGCTCGGGTCGCTCCAGAGGGACTCCATGACCTGCAGGTCCGACAGGTCCGGTTTGCTCGCCAACGCAAAGCCGCGTTCGGTGGCCACGATGACCCCGCCCGCCCCGCGCGGGCGCAGCGCGGCGGCGATCTTGCCGACATGCATCCGGTCCACTCCACCGTCGGGTTGCAGTGACAACACATCCCCGGCGAGCATGTCGACGTACTTCAGGCCACCCCACTCACGGTCCCAACAGGGCCCTTCTCCGTGGAAGGCATGGGGTTGCGAGATCTCGGTGGCGCGCATATTCAAACTGTACGACCGACGAGCATGTGACGTCAGTAGCAGGCGGGCGACCTGTGGAGCGTGCAACTGCTGCCAGTAGGGGAAGCGGTCACACGTCCTCGGCGTCCTGCTCCGTCGGGTTCCACTTCGTCAGCCGTGCGGCCTCCCAGCCGCGTTCCTTCACCGTCGCGCGTGCTGCCGTGCGGTGGGTCGGTGTGAGGCGCTCCACGTAGAGCTTGCCGTCCAGGTGATCTGTCTCATGCTGCAGGCAACGGGCCAGGGTGCCGCCCTGAGCCTCGACCTCGACGGTGTTCCCGTCCAGATCGGTGCCGGTCACGCGAGCCCAGTCCGAGCGGGCCGTCGGGAAACTCTCACCGGGTACGGACAGGCAGCCCTCCAAGCTTTCGTGCGGATCGGGTTCACCGGGGGCTACGAGCCCCTTCTCCAACACCGGATTGATCACCACGCCGCGTTGCATCACCTCATCGGCTGCAGCACAGGCGTAGACGAAGATCCGCAGCCGCACCCCGACCTGGTTGGCGGCGAGACCGGCTCCATCGGCTGCGTCCATCGTCTCGAACATGTCGGCAACCAACTCGCGCACCTCGTCCGTCACCGTTTGGACGCGTCGCGTCGACTGGTGCAGGGCCTTGTGCCCGATGATTGTGATCGGACGGACCGTCATACGTCATTCACTCCCGGAATCAGCGCGGTTGATGCATCGGGGAGTGTTTCACGACCGGCCCCGACCGCGGAACGGGTTGTCGGGGTAGGGGTCCACCTCGCCGCGGTACGGGTCGTCGGGGTGGGGGTCGTCTCCGCCTGGCGGGCGGACCTCCTGTGGCGGCGACGCGTCCTCGTGGCTGACCGACCAGCTGGGGGCGGGTGCCTGCGGCAGTGCGGCCGCACGGACGATCCGGCGACGATTCGGGCCGTATGACGG
>JALYUK010000349.1 GCA_030853805.1 Actinomycetota bacterium
CTCGATGGTGGCCGGCACGTGGGCGAGGGCGTCGTTGCCGCATAGGAACGCGGGCACGGAGCCGCTGAACATCGGGTGGAAGTTGTAGGCGACCTGGGAGTTGATTGTCTCTCGTTTGCGGGGCTGCTTGGACATCGGGTTGATCGAGAGCCCGTCGTACACCCAGGCCGAGTTGTCCCGCTGGAAAAGGTGATTCGGCAGTGGGGTGAGCAGGAAATCGTTGTCCTCGAGGTGGTCGATGAGCAGGCTCGAGGTATGCAGCAAAGGCAGGATCTCGCGCTTGAGCAACCCCCCGATGAGGATGTCGGCCAGTTCGGCCGCCGGGGTGGAGGAGACCAGCAGATCCAGCGGCTTGTCCAGCGCCGGACCGAAGCGGGTCGCGATGGTCAGCCGTTCGATCAGAAACTCCCGGGCACCCGGCATATCGAGTGCCTCGCGGAGCAACTGGGAGAACTCATGGACGACGACACCGTGCGATCGCAGCTGACCGGAGAAGAGATCGTGCTCCTCCTTCGCGCGCGAGGCCCACATCACGTCGTCGAAGAGCAGGTCGTCGACGTTCAGCGGAGTGAGCCGGTCCAGCTCCAGACCGGGGCGGTGCACGATGGCCTGGCGCAGAGTGCCGACCTCGGAGTTGACGGAGAAGTTCATGGTTGCTTCCTTTCGGGGGTGGAGTCGGCGGGCGGGCGGATGGCTGCGCGGGCGGGTTACCGATACGCCGGCACCGGCTCGGGTGCGGTCATGTGTTTGCGCTGGATCAGGTAAACCGGCACCCCGATCACCAGTGCGGCGCCGGTCATCAGGAACGGCCCCCACACGACGTACCAGGTATTACCTGTGTTGGTCGAGAAGTAGATGAACGCGATCGCGAACACCAGGGAGACCCCGGCGACCACGAGGTCACGCACGAGCCGCGGTGTACTGATCGAGTGGCCGCGGTCCCGCATGCGCCAGACGATCTGCGCCAGAGCGGAGAAACCGAACGGGACGGCCGCGGTGATCCCGGTCATCAACACCAGGGTCGTGAAGACCGTGGAGCCGCTGGTGCCGAGGTAGGAGACCACCGCAGCCACCGAGGCAAGAGCCGTCGAGGAGACAATGCCGAATGCGGGCGCACCCCGCGAGCTCAGGCCCGCGAACCTACGGGGGAACAAGCCGTCATTGGCCGCCGCCAGCGGCATCTGGGCGCAGATCATCGTCCAGCCGTTCAAGGCGCCGATACCGGAGACGATGACGGCCACTGCGACCAGGTCGCCCGCCCAGGAGCCACCGACCATGGTGTCGGCAGCGACCGAGTAGGACGCCTTGTTCGCGCCCTTGGCCAACTCGCTGGTGGGCAGGATGCCGAAAACCGCGATCATCGACAGCAGATAGACGGCAGCACTGGCCAATGTGCCGTAGACGGTGGCACGCGGCACGTTGCGCGACGGATCACGGACCCGGGCGGCGGCAACCGCAGCCGTTTCGACGCCGAGGTAACTGAAGAGGCAGATCGCCATTGCGCCACCGATCGCCGACAGACTCGAGCCTCCGCTGGTGTTCCACGGGGTGAAGTTGCCGCCGTGGATGAAGAACAGGCCAACGGTCGCCATGATCAGCAGCGGGATGAACTTCAGCACCGTGGTGACCACCTGGAAGCTGCCCACGTTGCGGATGCCCGTGAGGTTCACCAATGCTGGGATCCACAGCGCCGACAGGGCGATCACGATGGTCCAGAATTTCCCGCCACCCTGGTTGATGAACTTCTCCACGTAGTAGACCCAGCCCACCGCGATTGCCGCGTTACCCGCCCACGCGGTGATCCAGTAGGTCCACGCATTTCCGAAACCGATGACATTGCCGAAGGCGGTCCGGGCGTACGCGTAGGGGCCGCCGTCAGCCGGCATCCGCCGGGTCAGAGCAGCGAACAGGACCGCGAAAGCCAGCGCTCCGACGGTCGCTATGCCCAGCGCGACGAGACTTATCGGACCGTAGGCCGCGAGTGAGTACGGGAGGCTGAAGATCCCGACGCCGATGATGCTGCCGACGATCAGCGCGGTGGACTGGGTCAGGCCCATCCCGCGATCCCCGGCCGGTGCTGTCCGCCTGGAAGCGGGCGCCGACCCCGGACCGGCGGGGGTCGGCGTGTCGACCGGGTCGTCGTCGATGTTCTTCATCATCACTCCAGAACGAACGGGCGACGCGGGGTGAACGGGGTGCGGCGTAGGCAGCCGAGCGTCCGACTCAGTGGGAGGCCACACCGTTCGGGACGGGCTCTGGCAGGTCCACCGGCGTTTTCGTCAGATCGGTCGCAGGATCTTTTGGTGGTTCCAGGTGGCCGGACACCAGGTCCGTCGCGGATTTGGATTCTCGGGCCAGGAAGGCGCCGAGTTCGCCGATAGTGCTCATCAGTGGTGCGGGGAACACGACGGTGGTGTTCTTTTCGACCCCGATCTCGACAATGCTCTGCAGGTTGCGCAGTTGCAGCGCTAACGGGTGTTTCATCATCGTGTCGGACGCATCACCCAACGCTGCCGCGGCCAACGATTCGCCCTCGGCGTTGATGATCTTGGCACGTTTCTCCCGCTCGGCTTCGGCCTGGCGGGCCATTGCCCGTTTCATGCTGTCCGGCAGCTGGATGTCTTTCAGCTCTACCAGGGTGACCTCGACCCCCCAGTCCACTGTGCTGACGTCCAGGATCGCGCGAATGTCCTTGTTGATCCGGTCGGTCTCGGACAAGGTTTCATCCAGGGTGTGCTGGCCAACGACTTTACGCAGGGTGGTCTGGGCGATCTGGTCGATCGCGGAGTACACGTTCTCGATAGCGACCACGGACTTGACCGGGTCAACGACCTTGAAGTACGCCACCGCCGACACATCAACGCTGACGTTGTCGCGGGTAATGATGCCCTGGGACTGGATCGGCATCGTCACGATCCGCAACGAGACCCGGTGCATCACATCCACGAACGGGATGATCAGACGCAGCCCAGGTTTGCGCTGCCCGACCACCCGACCCAGACGGAACAGCACCCCTTCTTCGTACTGCTTCACAATCTTCAGCGCAGCGATCACCACCGCGATGAGGAGCACGAGGAGGATGGCAATGGTCAGGGAAAGAGTTGAAGAAGACACGAGAACCTACTCAGAGGCAGTGGTGACGTGTGAGGGGGCTTGAGGCTTGTGCCCCAGCGGCGCGGCGGCGGACGGCCACACCATTCCCGAACTGGCTGAACTGATCAGCGACTTCAACGCTACACCCGAAGGGATGACATCGACGTCGGGTTGGACCAGCTATCCGGACCCGCGTACGCGCCGTCGAAAACTGTGCTCGCAAGACCGGACCACGTTCGACAACTGCGCAAGCGGCCACACCTGTACTGGTTGGGAACCTCGGACGGGGAGCCGGTCGAGGAAGAAACTCAGGCCGCGTGCCTGGCGATGCATCGAGCCGGCCGGTAGGTTTGAACCGCTGACTGCATCAGCCAGTCGAAAGAATTCAGCTGTCCGCCGCTGCGTTCCCGAGTATTCACTCGTTGTCGACACTCGGTGACTACCCGCTCGATCGGGACCATCATGATCATCTTCCATTTTCCACTGCTTGAACCATGTCGCGATGACGCGGGCGCCTCGTGCGCTGCAGCAGCGGGTCGATGGCTGACGAACCGATGATCAGCCCGGAGCGGGATCTCATCGTGGTTGGCGTTGATGGTTCCGAACCGAGTAAGAATGCGCTTTTGTGGGGGCAGTTCCTTGCCCAGGCGACCGGCGCCACCCTCGAGGCAGTCGCGGCCTGGGCCCATTTCACCACCTACGGCGCGATGGGCGCTGGACTGGCCGCAATCCCACCCGACTGGAATCCTGCCGAGGATGCCAGTACAGCTTTGAGGGCGACGGTCGACGAGGTCTTCGGTGACCATCGCCCGGCCGGACTGCGTCTGAGCGTGCACGAGGGCAACGCGGCTCAGGTGCTGATCGAAGCCAGTCAGAACGCACGGCTGCTCGTAGTGGGCAACCGGGGCCACGGTGGGTTCGCGGGGCTCCTGCTCGGCTCGGTCAGCTCGGTCTGCTCGGCACATGCGGCCTGCCCTGTCGTTGTGATGCGCGGTGACACCGCGCCTCCCGGCCTCCCCGACGTCAATCCGGTCTCTGCAGCAACAGACGCGAAATAGAGCGGGCCGGGCACCCCGCGACGTCCTTGCAGATGGCCCCGCAGCAGCCCTGTACGGCGCTGCTTGATGCGCGTACGGTGATGAACAGCTGCATCGCAGCCAGCCTGAATCTCGCGGCCTGCCTCACGGCCGCCACGAGGAGCATTCGCTCACCGTCAGGTAGTACCGGGACCGCTCCTTTGTCGGGTACCGCGTCGCGCTGGAAATCGGCAAACACGATCACCGCACCTGTTGCTGACTGAGTTCGACCGCAATCTCGCGACCCGCATCTACGAAGCCCACGGAGACGATACGCAATGACCATCGACGACACGACAACCGCCGAATCCACGACCGCCGAATCCACCGTTACCGAACCCACGTTCACCGGACGCTCGACGCTCTACATGCTCAGCGACCGCGGCCAGATGATCGACGGCTTGGTCAACGACGTCCGCGGCCGCGAGGTCAAAGACCCGAATGGCACCGGCATCGGCACGATCGCGGACCTGCTGATCGACGAACGGGAGAAGAAGGTCAGGTTCATGCTGGTCGAACACGGCGGGTTTTTGGGATTCGGAGAGACGAAGAGCCTGATCCCCGTCGAAGCCATTACAAAGATTACCGAGCACCACGTGCTGATCGACCAGTCACGTGAGAGGGTCACCGCTGCTCCCGCTTACGACCCGAAGCTGATTGACGACGGGCTCCATCACGCGGGCGTCTACCAACATTACGGATACGCGCCGTACTGGGGTGTCGGGTACCGACCGAACATGGATGGCGGGCGCCACTTATGACCCAAATGACTTCCCAAGGCACTAGGTCAATGCGGATTGCATGGAGCCTGGACCCAGCAAACAACGCGACGGGTATGGCACACGCGACCGAAGCCGGGCAAGGTACTTCGCTGTGCGGAATCGACACGCCATTTCTCGACGGTCCCTGGCCGCAAATGGGTGAGGAATGGTCCTCGGCCTACTGCCGCTGCGCTGCCTGCGCCCGCCGTCTCGACGCCAGTCGGATGGGATGAACGGGGACCCACCGAGCCAGGAATCCTCAATGTGCACCCGCTCATACTTTCGGTGTGCTGCCGCCGGACACACGTCATTTCCGCTCCCCGGCTGTCCTCAGCACGGCAGTGGTTGGCGAGTTGCCATCCGCCAACCACCATCGAAACAGCCTGATCCGGGGTCGACCAGACCTCGTTTCAGCCGCAGTCACCCTGTAGTCTGTAGGTGCTGGAGAACCCAGCAGGTCCTCAAGAGGCCGGCCGTCCGCTGCCGCCTCCCGGAGCACGAGCTCCGACTCGGACACACCGGCGATTTCCTGCGCGTCAGGATCACCATGAATCCCACCGTCTTCACACTCCCAAGCATCAACGTCGGTTCTTCTTGCATCCCGAAGAACCCCAGCGAATCCCCCGTTCTTGCCGCCCCAGCCCACGGAACCGGCGGAGCGCGCCGCAGAGTCCTCAGCTTCGAGGCCTGGATGAATGGCGTCGGCATTCGCTGCAGCTCTGAGACTCCCGCCGATTGAACCTGTCGAAATTAGTTCAGCGATCCGACGTTGCAGGCGCGAGCATGCGCTCGACACCGACACCCAGTGACCACAGGAAGATTCGGATGATTATGAATGTTCTTCCAGTTTCCGCCTTTAAATCGCCTGGTCCCTGTATCCGAAACTCGACGCGTTCGCGGCCGCGCTCGTGAATGCCGATCCGGCCGCTACCTCCTCGCGTCGTGTGGTGGTCGGCGTAGACGGCTCCGACTCGAGTAAGAGAGCACTCCGCTGGGCTGCGTTCCTGGCACGTGCCAGTGCGAGCACCGTGGAAGCCGTCATCGTCTGGACGCCCCCGAGCGAGTACACCATGATGAACGCCGGACTGGCCGGGCTCGCGCCGAGCTGGACTCCCGATCAGGGTGCGAAGAAGGCGCTGGCCGCGATCGTCACCGACGTTTTCGGCGATGAACGACCCGACGGACTGCAGCTGACCGTATGGCACGGCAATCCGGCGCAGGCCCTGATACAGGCCAGCCAGAGCGCCCAACTGCTCGTGGTGGGCAATCGGGGGCATGGCGGCTTCGCCGAACTTCTGCTCGGCTCGGTCAGCCTCGCATGCGCCCAGCACGCCAAATGCCCCGTCGTGGTGCTGCATGGCGACTCCCTGCCACCCCGTCTTCACGACGCGCACACTGCGTAACGCACTCGCGATGAATCGCGAATCAGAGGGATTTCCAGCGGGGCGACGCAGGGTGTCGCGATGCTGGTCCAGCCGGGGCCCAGCCCCGCCGAGGCGACTTGCGTAGGGTTGGAACTGACGGCTAGGGGGCCTCGGATCGTCGCGCCAGTGACTTCACGCCTCGTGAGGCGGCCGTCGCCGGTGTCCAGGACGCCGTTGTCGTAGGCGCGGTAGCTGACCACACCGGCCCCGGCCACGAGCGCCGTGAGCCCGCCCGTGCCGACAGCGTCGCGGTCGGATGCACTGGGACTGCGGTTCGGTTCGCCCGTCCTCAACTGGGCACGGCCGGTTCTGCCTGCCACCTGCCGTAGTTACGCATGAACAGCGCCTCGGCGAGAGCCGTGTGCTCGATCTCGGTCGGAGAGACACTTTCGTTCGGTACGTGGATCAGGCACAGCGGTTCCTCCACGCCGTAGAGCATGATCTCGGCATCTGGAAAGGTCTGTTGAAACACGTTGCAGAGCGGAATCGATGCGCCTTGGCCTCGCGTCACGATGGGCCGGCCGTAAGACTCCCGCATGGCGGCCTTCATGGCATCGAAGGCCGGGCCGGTGAGCGAGCCGGTGAACGGTTCGCTCACGTCGATCTTCTCGATGCTCGAGCGTAGGTGCCACGGGATGCGTGCCTGCAGATGGGAAACGAGCGCCTCCTGCGCGTCGGACGCGCTTATCAGCGGCGGCACGCGTAGGGAGATACGGGCGCGGACTGATGCCTGAATCGCGCTGACCGAACTCTCCACAGCCGGCACATCGATGCCCAGCACCGTTGCGGTGAGGCGTGACCAGAGCATGTCGGCGACGCATCCACTGCCGGTGAGGTCCACCCCGTCCAAGACGTTCGCGTCGTTGCGGAACTGCTGGGTCGGGTATTCCGCACCCTGCCACACGTTGTCGTTGTCCAACCCGTCGATCGTCGTGTTGCCATTCTTGTCGTGCAACGAGGCGAGGACGGCGATGAGACCCGCGAGGGCATCTGGTGCAGGCCCGCCGAAGAGGCCGGAGTGCAGCGGGCTGGTGAGGGCTGCGAGCGTGATGTCCACGGTGGTGATCCCACGCAACGAGGTGGTGAGGGTGGGATGGCCGACGGCCTCGTTGCCAACGTCGACGACGCAGATCGCGTCCGCCCGCAGCAGGTCGGGATGTTGCGGAACGAACGCGTCGAGACCGCCAGTGCCTTGTTCCTCTGACCCCTCGGCAACGAATTTCACATTCACCGGAAATGACCCACCGACGGCTCTCAGGGCGCGAAGGGCGGTCAGGTGGGCCACGATGTTGCCTTTGGAATCAGCAGTGCCCCTTCCGTACCATCGACCGTCCTGACCCACGGTCAGGGCCCACACCGGGGTCCGCCAGCTGCCTTCCCCGAGGGGCGGCTGTACGTCGTAATGGCAGTAGAGCAGCACGGTAGGGGCGCCGATCGGCCCGGGCGCATAGCCGGTGACGCAGTCACTGCCGTCCGACGTCCGATGACGGGTCATCTCCTGCAGGCCGGCGTCGGTGAACTTGCGCACAATCCAATCGGCTGCCTGATGGCATTCGGAGATCGGTTGTTCGGCTGCATCTGCGACAGATTTCAGAGCGACGAGTTCGCCGAGATCTGCTCTGCACTGCGGCATGAGCTCGGCAACCTGAGCTTCGAGCGTGCTGGTGGGCATATAGCTACTCCTATCCGGATGACCGAAGTCTGGGCCCACTGGGGGTTCCGGCTGAGGGCCCAAGGTCCCCCGCCAAGGGGGACGAAGGACCCTGGCAGGCGACCTTGGGCGCTGCTTGGCTGACACGGCATACATCGGACTCGGCAAGGGAGCCCCATGGCCACTCAGACGGCTACGGTCAAACAGACGGACCCGGGCGATACACCACGCAAGTTCAGTTTCCCCAGTGCGTTCACCATTCTGTACGGGGTCACCATCGCGGTGTGGCTGCTCGCCTTCGCCGTACCCACCGGCGTCTACACCGTCAGTAAGAAGACCGGTGGCCCCATCCCAGGCAGCTACCACCACGTCGCGTCCGGACTGTCGTTCTACGACCGCTTGATGCAACTGTTCATGGCACCAGTGAACGGCCTCTACGGGATCAAGTCCTCCGACACTGGCTTCATCGGCCCGAATGAGAGTGGCGAACTGTTCGGCGCCGCCGGAGTGTTCCTGTTCGTGCTGGCCATCGGGATCTTCATCACCATGTCGATGAAGACCGGCGCCATCGACGTGGGTGTGGCGCACATTGCCAAACGTTTCGCCGGCCACGGCGCCGTCGTGATCGCGATCCTGATGATCCTGTTCTCGATCGGCGGCACCACCGAGGGCATGGCCGAGGAGACCCTCGGGTTCTACGCGCTGGTGATCCCGTTGATGCTGTCGCTGGGATACGACCGGATGGTTGCCGCCGCGACCATCCTGATCGGCGCTGGCATCGGGGTGCTTGCCTCGACCGTCAATCCGTTCGCCACCGGTGTCGCCTCCGCGTCGGCCGGCGTATCGATCGGCAACGGGATCGGTTTCCGTCTGCTGATGTATGTCGTCCTCGTACCCATCGGCGTCGGATTTGTCCTGCGATACGCGAGGAAGGTCAAGAAGGATCCGACGAAATCGATGGTCGGCGCGAAGGAGGGAGACGCGACGATTGCCGCTGCCGGCATCGGTGAGGTGCCCGACCTGACCGGCAAGCACAAGAGCGTGTTGGCGATCATCGCGTTCACCTTCGCGTTCATGATCTTCTCGATCGTGCCCTGGGCGCAGGTCTTCAAGGGACCGGACGCGGCCAGCTTCAGCTGGCAGCTGGACTGGTACTTCCCTGAACTGGCTGCTCTCTTCCTCGTGATGTCGATCGTGGTCGGCCTGATCGGCGGCCTGGGCGAGAAGGGCCTGACCGACACGCTGGTCAAAGGTGCCGGTGACTTCGTCGGGGTCGGTCTGATCATCGTGCTCGCCCGCGGCGTGACCGTGATCATGAACAACTCACAGATCACTGACACCGTGCTGCACTCCATGGAGAACATCGTCCACAGCACCTCTTCAGGAGTGTTCGGCGGACTGATGTTCCTGATCAATCTGCCGCTGGCATTCCTGGTGCCATCAACTTCCGGCCACGCCGCACTGGCCATGCCGATCCTGGCGCCCCTGGCCGACTTCGCCGGCGTCCCCCGGTCGATGGTGATCACGGCCTTCCAGTCGGCCTCAGGAGTCGTCAATCTGATCACCCCCACGTCGGCGGTCGTGATGGGCGGACTGGCCCTGGCCAAGGTTCGCTACGACCAGTACCTGCGCTTCGTCGCACCATTGATCCTGCTCCTGGTGGTTTTGTGTACGGCCATGATCGCGGTCGGATCGGTGCTGTAGCCGACGAGTCGTTCGACCCCCGCCCGGCCAGACAGGTTCGCATTTCCTAGCAGAAGAGTGGGCCCCCCAGATGCCGGAGCCGAAATTGGAGGACCCTTCCGTCCTGGACGTGGTCGAAGTTCTGAGCGGGCTGGAGACGGATGCACAGCGCGGCCTGACGGGTACCGAAGCATCTGATCGGTTGATCTCGTTTGGTCCCAACGAGGTGCGTCAGTCGCTGCCGGTGCCCGTCTGGCGCAAGGTGCTCCAGCAGTTCCAGGATCCGCTCATCTATCTGCTGTTCGCCGCGATCGTCATTTCACTCGCGGCTTGGTGGCTCGAGGGCACGGCTGAATGGCCCTATGACGCGATCGTGATCGCGGTCATCATCGTGCTGAATGCCGTCCTGGGTTACCTGCAGGAGTCGGGAGCCGAGCGGGCCGTAGCCGCTCTGCGCCGGATGGGCGCTCCGATGACGACCGTGCTGCGTGACGGTTCAACCGCGCAGATACCCGCCCGCGAGCTCGTCCCCGGGGATGTTCTGGTGCTGGGCGAGGGCGACTCGGTCGCCGCCGACGCTCGGCTGCTGAGTGCCTCGGCGTTACAGGTGTCGGAGGCCTCCTTGACCGGGGAGAGCGCCCCGGTGATCAAGGACAGCGCGCCGTTGCAGCGGCCTGCCTCGCTCGGGGATCGGCAGAACATGATCTTCAGCGGCACCGCGGTGACCCAGGGCGTCGGCCGGGCAGTGGTCACAGCAACCGGGATGGCAACGCAGACGGGCCAGATCGCCGATCTGCTGGAGACCACACACCAGGACCCGACCCCGTTGCAGCGTGAGATCACCAGGGTCGGCCGGATGCTCGGCGGGGCCGTCATCCTCATCGCGGTCGCCGTCATAGGCACGGTGTTCCTGGTGTTCAAGGTCCACTCTGTCGAGGGTGCGGTGACGGCGCTGCTGCTCGGTGTGGCGCTTGCCGTTGCAGCCGTCCCGGAGGGACTTCCGGCGATCCTGTCGGTCGTTCTTGCGCTCGGGGTGCGACGGATGGCCGGGCGCAACGCCATCGTGAAAGACCTGTCCTCGGTGGAGACGCTCGGCTCAGCCTCAGTGATCTGCACCGACAAGACCGGCACGTTGACTCGCGGTGAAATGAGCATCGGCCGTGTTGTCACCGCAGCCGGTGAGGTCGTCGTGTCCGGGACCGGATACCGCCCCGAGGGCCAGGTGGAGTGCGACGGGTCGCCGATCGAGGCCGGTAGCGGGGTGTGGAAGCAGACTGCTCTCGTGCTGTCCGGTGGGAGCCTGGCGAACGACTCCGCCCTGTTCGAGACAGATGGCGAGTGGCTGATCCACGGAGATCCGACCGAGGCCGCCTTCCTGGTCGCCGAGGCGAAGATGGGCCTTCGAGAACACCGGGCCGGGCGTTTCGACCGCGTCGGCGAGGTCCCGTTCACGTCTGAACGCAAGATGATGAGCAGTATCGAAGCCGACTGCGAGCGGGACGGGAAGCTGACCCTGGTCACCAAGGGGGCACCGGACGTACTGGTGCAGCGATGTTCACGCGTCCAGGTAGGTGATCTCACCGAGCCATTGGACGCTGCGTGGCGCAGCAAGCTCCTGGGGGATGTCGAACGCCTCTCGAGTCAAGCCTTTCGCACGATCGCCGTCGCCTACCGGCCGCTGGGGGACGATGCTGCGGACGCATTCCGTGCTGGTGACGGCGACGGCGACGGACTCGAACAGGACCTCATCTACGCGGGGGTTGTCGGGATCATCGACCCGCCCAGGCAGGAGGCGGCCACCGCCATCGAGGAAGCACATCGCGCCGGTATCCGGGTCGTCATGATCACCGGTGACCACCCCAGCACGGCGGCACGGATCGCTACCGACCTCGGCATCACCGATCCCGGCACAGTTGCGGTTTCCGGTACCGAGCTGGAGTCACTCGATGACGCGCAGTTGCGGCGCATCGTCCCCACCACGACGGTGTACGCCAGGGTCTCGCCGCGTAGCAAACTACGCATCGTCACAGCATTGAAGGCGCAAGGTCAGGTCGTCGCGATGACCGGGGACGGAGTCAACGACGCTCCGGCGTTGAAGGCCGCCGATATCGGCGTGGCGATGGGCCTGGCCGGGACGGAGGTCGCCAAAGAAGCCGCCAACATGATCCTCACCGACGACAACTTCGCGACGATCGTCCGGTCGGTCCGCGAGGGCCGGATCATCTTCGGCAACATCCGCAAGTTCCTGCGTTATCTACTGTCCTCCAACACCGGCGAGGTGCTGACCGTCTTCCTCGGTGTCGTCTTCGCGGGGGTGATCGGGCTGAGCGACGACTTGGGCACGACTGCGCTGCCGCTACTGGCCACCCAGATCCTGTGGATCAACCTGCTCACCGACAGCGGAACAGCCCTCGCCATGGGAGTCGACCCGGAAACCGAAGACGTGATGGACCGCCCACCGCGCCGACTGAACGACCGGCTCATCGACGGACGGATGTGGGCCGGTGTCGTGATGATCGGTCTCGTCATCGCGATCGCCACGCTCACCGCGATCGACTTCTACCTACCGGGCGGACTGATCCCAGGAACTCAGACACTCGACAACGCCCGGACCGCGGGATTCACCGTGCTCGTCCTGGCGCAGCTGTTCAATGCGTTGAACGCCCGCTCAGAGACCCGCAGCGCCTTCCACAAGCCGTTCGCGAATCGGTGGCTCTGGGCTGCTATCGGCATCGCAGTCGCTCTGCAGGTCGCGGTCGTTCAGACGCCAGTGCTCCAAACCGCCTTCACCACCACACCCCTCACGCTCAGCCAGTGGGGGGTATGTATCGCGCTGGCCAGCGCCGTCCTCTGGGTCAGCGAAGCACGCAAATTGACACTACGGCAGCACGCAAAATAATTGCTCACCAAAAGCGCGATCATGCGCGTCACGCGATCTTCACATCGCTCCAACGCATCCGCGATCTGCGTATCGATCTGCTCGCTGTGTGCTTCGTCGACATCGACATTCAAGTCGGTATGAACCTGAATCTTCAGCTGATTTCTCGTTCTCCAGCTCAAGCGTCTTCGGTTAGAGCGTGGTGATGACAATCGATCCTGAGGCGTTTCCGACACGGAGGTCGCTCAGAGCCTTGTCAACGCTGTCGAATGGGTAGGTCGTCACGGTCGGTTTGATCGCCAAGTTGTGCGCCAACGCGAGGAAGGTCGCCCCGTCGGCGCGCGTGTTGGCCGTGACGGTGCGCAGATCACGTTCGTTGAAAAGCTCAGTGTCGTAGTTCATCGCGGGGATTTCGGACATGTGGATGCCGGCCAGGACCACTGTGCCGCCACGTTTGGTTGCGCCGAGCGCGACCGGGACGAGTTCTCCCGCAGGTGCGAAGACAATTGCGGAGTCGAGCTTCGCGGGTGGCTCGTCCATCGCGCCGCCGACGAAGGCCGCGCCGATGCTGCGCGCGAGATCCCGGTTTGCTTCGCCTCGGGTCATCGCGTTGATGGTGGCCCCCGCAGCCTGCGCGATCTGAGCAGTGATGTGGCCGCTGGACCCGTAACCGTAAATTCCCAGAATGCCACCGGCAGGTACGGCGGCCCGGGACAGCGCGCGGTACCCGATGATTCCGGCGCACAACAGCGGAGCGAGTTCGACAGCATCAGCTGTCCTTGGCAGTACATACGCGAATGCTTCCGGCACGGTCGTGTACTCGGCGAGGCCCCCATCGACATCCCAACCCGTGTATTGCGATTCTGGGCAGAGGTTCTCGCGACCACTCCGGCACCACGGGCATACCCCGCAGGTACGTCGAAGCCAGGCAATTCCAACCGTGTCGCCTTCGCGCAGCTGCTGCACGCGATCGCCGAGCGCAGTCACCGTCCCGACGATCTGATGGCCGGGGGTCACGTCGACCAGATGGCGTTCGAGCTCGTGGTCGACGATGTGCAGGTCGGTCCTGCACAGTCCGCACGCCTCGACACGGACGACGACTTCATCCGGGCCCGGCGTGGGACGCGGCTTCGTCACGAGTCTGATTTGTCCGGGTAAATCCCCCGCAGCCCATGCCGCCATGTCCTGCACAGAACGTCTCCGATCTCGGTGCTAGAAGGTCATTTCAATGTTGTTGGTCACGTGCGTGACGTGCGGGGAGGCCCAGGCAGCGGTCTCGGCCTCTGTGCGTTCGATATAGGAACGCACGTGGCCGCTCAAAGTGGCGGTGTTGCCGCTCACGGTGACATGGACCCGATTGCCGTCCACGGTCGCACTGCGGATCAGAGCCTTACGAATATTGCCCTCGGTATCTGCGGCCGACGGGCGACTGCTGAGGGTGATGTCGTTGACCACGAGGACGACGCCCTTGATGCGTTCGACCGCACTACGAGCAGCCTCACGCTGGTAGTTCCACCGCACCACGCCCTTGAGGACGACGGTGTGATTCTGCACGGTGGCACGCACCGAATTTGGCGGCTGGATGCTTTCGTCAATCACGTCCTGGACATTCTTGGCGATATCGGTCTCGGTGACCGTCCACGCGTAGGACGCCGGGTGAATCTCCAGGTCATCGACAACGGTGGTCACCCCCGAGGTGCGGAAGGCCGCCTGATTGGCAGCCAAGCGCTGGGCGTAATCGTCGACCTCTCCGGACAGGGCAACAACGCCATCCCGGACAGCCACCCCGATACCCGCGTCGTCGACATCGGGGGTCCAGGCCAGTTCCTCTCGCACTGACTCCTGGATCTGGAGGTCACTTCTCACGAACGCGCTGGTGGTCACAATGATGCCTTTCGTCGGCGCGGGCTCGCGCACTTCCACCATGACGGTGACGCGGGTAGCGGCACAGTGTCCTAGGTCCCGGATTCACGCGGTGCGCCATCGGTATGTGCTCTGGTCAAAGCCCAGGGCCGGCGGTAGGTTGAGAAGTGCTGGTAACCAGCCAGTCTGGATCCGGGTAGGCCGCGTACGCCGCTCCCGGCAGAGTGATCACTCACCGCCAGGCACTCAGGGGGACGCTCGATCAGCGGTCAGAGCGACCGTGAGCTTGCAGATGTAAGTGGCCCCGACAGTAGGAAATCGCCACCCAGGGCTCGCCCTGAGGTCGGGACGTAGGCAGATGACCATAGGCGGACTTCCCGCCCATCCGAACTCGTCGATTCCGAACGTCGGCCTGTCCTGCCCGCGACCGAACCGGCCGGGCGCCACGACCTGGATGGCCTCGATGTTGCAGGGCTGACCGCCGTCAGACTCGACCAGCGAAGGACACGGCCCATGGATCAGAGCTCACCGACACAAGAAGAAGTACGGGCCTCGCCAGCCTTGCAGACGCTGCACGCCGGCCTGATCGAGTTGGCAGCGCTCGTAACCGGCGCCGGCGGCCTGCCCGACATGCTCGACGAGGTCGCGACCTACGCGGCACGCACCATTCCAGGCGCCGACGCAGCCGTGGTGACGCTGCTGTCCGTCGATCACCCGCACGTCCGGGTGGAGTCGTCCGCCGCGAGTGACCCGTTCATCGCCAGGATCGACCAGATCCAGTATCGAAGCGTGCATGAGGGCCCCTGCATCACCGCTGCACTGGAGGGCCGGACGGCGTGTTCGGGCGATCTTGAGAGCGAGCCGAGGTGGCCACGGTTCGGGTCGCGCGCGGGGCGGGCAGGCATCCGGAGCGTGATGGCACTTCCGCTGGTGACAGCAGACCAGATCATCGGCACGATCAGTGTGTACGCCCGCGCCACGGACGTCTTCGACGACCACGCACAGGAACTCGCGGAGTTGTTCACCGCGCCCGCTGCCGTCGCGCTGAACAACGCGCACACCCTGACCCAGGCGATCGCACTGACCACCCGGCTGCAGACGCCACTGACCGCCCCTCTTATCACCGACGAGGCGGTCGGCCTGATGCGTGCCCGTACCGGCCTCACTTCGGAACAGGCACGCGAACGGTTACGCGCGGTGAGTCACGGCGAGTACCTGAAACTGATCGACGTCGCGCAACACCTGGTCGATGACGCAGTAGGACACGCCCGTGCCTGCGACACCCGCAGCTAGGCGTTGCGTCGCCCGCCCTCCTGTGTCATCGCGGATCCACCATCAGTGCACAAGAGGACGGGCAGCACAAAACCAATGTCCGTGGCTTCCGGTACGCCCGATCGGGTACCTACTGCCCGCCACCACCCACCAGCATGCACATCTCGGCGAGGCGGTTGGAGTATCCCCACTCGTTGTCGTACCAACCGAACACCTTGACGAGCCGGTCGTGGCCCAGCGTGAGCGATGAGTCGAAGATGCACGAAGCAGCCGACCCCACCACATCAGTGGAGACCAGCGGCTCCTGCGAGTACTCCAGGACGTGACCGAGCGGTCCGCTGGCCGCATCGAGGAACGCCGCGTTGACCTGCGCTGCCGAGGCGGGCCTCGCGAGAAGCGCGACGAAGTCGGTGATCGAGCCATCCGGAATCGGCACCCGCAGCGAGACTCCCTCGAAGCGCCCTTCCAGTGACGGAAGTACGAGGCTTGCGGCACGCGCGGCGCCCGTCGAGGTCGGCACGATGTTCAGTGCGGCCGACCGGGCACGACGAGGATCCTTGTGTAGCCCGTCGATCAGGAGCTGGTCGCCGGTGTACGCGTGCACCGTGGTCATCAGGCCCGACTCGATCCCGAAAGCATCCTGCAGCACCTTGGCCATCGGCGCGAAGCAGTTGGTGGTGCACGAGGCATTGGACACCACGATGTGGCGCTCAGGATCGAACTCGTGGTCGTTCACGCCGATGACGAAGGTCGCGTCCGCTTCCTTGCACGGCGCCGAGACCACGACCCGCTCGGCGCCTGCGCCCAGGTGCGCGGCAGCGGCGTCGCGAGTCCGATGCCGGCCGGTGCACTCCGCGACGACCTGAACCCCGAGTTCTTTCCACGGCAGCTGCTCGACATCCGGTTCCCGCAGCAGACGGCTGTGGTGTCCGTCCGCAACGAGGTCATCACCCTGCACCGTGATCGTCCCGGGGAACCGGCCGTGTACGGAGTCGCGCCGGACCAGCCTGGCCAGCGCCTCCGGGGCCCCCAGGTCGTTGATCGCCACGATCTGGATGTCGAGATGACGCTCCAGAATCGCCCGGTAGAGCGCCCGTCCGGTGCGGCCGAATCCGTTGATGGCAATACGTGTCGTCATGTCAGTCCTTCTCTTGATTCAGTCAACGCGAGGTGGCTGCAGACGTCCTCCGGCGTCGGTAGCTCCTGCACCGTGGCCTCCCTCGAGGGTCGCAGTTCCCCTTCCCTAGGATCGTCGCCGGACGGTCCCGTGAGCTAGGGCCGAACGTCCCCGCAACACCGGCGCCCCTCAGATTTCGCAGAATTTGGTGGCTACTCAGCCCAGGCCCGGCCCGATCTCCGGCGCGGTCGGTGCACTCTCTGCGCCCTCGCGACCGTGCGGCGGCGGACGGCCAGAGAGCTGCGGTTCGCACTGGGCAAAAAGCGGGATACACACTCGTCGGTGCCCTGGATCGACGATAGGGTCGTGATCGCTGGGAATCAGCCGGCCTGGAGCCCGGGTGCCGCGTACGCCGCACCCGGTGCGAGATCACTCACCGCCAGGCATTGCACGGGGCCCACCGCGGGCTCCGCTGAGCACCGTGCGCCCCATGCAGCAGCATCGAAAGATTGACCTACCGCCCATCACCTCTCAGGAACACGTCCACCCGCCGCGAGGTGCGATCAGGTCGCCGCACAGGCAACCTGCACCCCGGTCAGATCGGCCATCTACCGACCGACGAAGGACATCCCATGGACCCGACATCACTGTCACCGACCCCTCTGCAGAGAACATCGAATTGTCCCGCCACGCAGCGGCCCCAGCCACCACGGCAACACCTGAAGGCCACGGAAGCCTTGAGCGCCAGCCTTACCGACCTCGCAGCGATGGTGACGGTCCCCGGTGGCCTATCGGACATTCTCGAACGGGTAGCGACCTATGCAGCCCACGCGATCCCTGGCGCAGATGGGGCCGGGATCACCCTCCTGGATGCCGGGCGCCCCGACAACCGGCTGCAGGCATCGGCAGCCAGCGACCCGTTCGTTACGCAGATCGATCAGATACAGCACCGGCGGGTGAACGAAGGTCCGTGCATCACTGCGACGCGCGAACGCCACACGGTGCGATCTGGTTCCCTCCGTGAGGACACCAAATGGCCGCAATTCGGGCCACGCATTGCGCGATCGGGCATCCAGAGCGCGATGTCGCTTCCGCTGCTCATTCCGGGGCAGGTCATAGGAGCGATCAGTGTGTACGCCCGCGCCGAGGATGCTTTCGATGACCACGCCCAAGAACTTGGAGAGTTGTTCGCCGCACCCGCTGCCGTGGCTGTGCACAATGCGCACGTCCTGTCGCAGGCGATTGCACTGGCCACCCAGCTGCAAACGAGCTTGGCCGCTCGCCCGGTCATCGACGAAGCCATCGGTCTGATCCGGGCCCGCACCGGCCTCAGTTCTGTGCAGGCACGCGAACGGTTGCAAGCCATGAGCCAACAACAACAGCTCAAAATGATTGTGGTTGCCCAACACGTCGTCGACGAAGCCGTACGACGTGCCCTCGCCCGCGGCTGAGCGCCGCCGGGGTCCCGCCGCGTAACCCACGCAAACGACGTCAACCGAAAAAATGACAGACGTCGTGACGTTGGGCCCTGGTGAGACGGGTCGGTAGCAGCGGAGGATCAGATCGGCTACCTCAAGGAGGCCCCTATGGCTTGCGCACCCGTGACGCCCGATGCGTTGCAGATCCTGGACCCCTGGTCCCGGTCGACGCTCGCTGTGACCCTGAATTTCCCCGATGGCCGGACGGTGGAAGCCGGCGTGCCCTCGGGGACCGGCGGGACGACCGGCCGCGACGCCCGCAGGGTTTCCAGGAGAAATCCGTGCGCGTGAACACATTGAGCTATGTGAAGTTCTTCGAGGAGTTCGGGGTCGGGGACGTGGCGATCGTCGGAGGCAAGAACGCCTCTCTGGGTGAGATGTACCAGAAGCTCTCCGACCAGGGGGTGCGCGTACCCCACGGCTTCGCGACGACGTCCGACGGGTATCGCTACATGCTGGCGGAAGCCGACGCGTGGGGGCCACTGCACGCCGCGCTCGATGACCTCGACCCCTCCGACGTGCATGATCTCGCACGTCGCGCCAAGCAAGCGCGGGAGATCGTCTACGGAGCGGGGCTGCCGAAAGACTTCGGGGCCGAGATCCTCAACGGTTACCGACGGCTGCGGGATGAGTACGGCGACGACGTGAGCCTCGCGGTGCGGTCTTCAGCTACCGCCGAAGACCTGCCCACCGCCAGCTTCGCGGGTCAGCAGGACTCGTTCCTGAACGTCCAGGGCGAGCAGAGTCTGCTGGACGCCTGCCGGCGCTGTTTCGCGAGCCTGTTCACCGACCGGGCCATCCATTATCGACTCGACAACGGGTTCGACCACTTCAAAGTGGCCCTCTCGATCGGAATCATGAAGATGGTGCGCTCCGACCTCGCATCGTCGGGGGTGATGTTCTCCCTCGACACCGAGTCGGGATTTCGCGACGTCGTGTTCCTCACGGGTGCCTACGGCCTCGGCGAGAACGTGGTGCAGGGCTCCGTTGACCCCGACGAGTTCTACGTACACAAGCCCACCTTCGCGTTGGGCCATCGCACGGTACTTCGTCGATTGCTCGGCGACAAGGCCGTCAAAATGATCTTCGTCGAGGGCGAGACCAAGCGCACCACGCGCAACATTCCGACCCCCAAGGTCGACCGCGCGCGGTTCTGCCTCACCGACGACGATGTGCTCGAACTCGCAGGAAGCGCGATCGCGATTGAAGCCCACTACGGGCACCCGATGGACATGGAGTGGGCCAAGGACGGCACTGACGATCTGCTCTACATCGTGCAGGCAAGACCGGAGACCGTCGCCTCGCGGCGCGCGGCCGACACCCTCGATACCTACACCCTCGACAATCCCGATGAAGTGCTGATCGAGGGTCGCGCCGTCGGCGAGAAGATCGCCTCGGGCACCACCCGCGTGCTCGACAAGGTGGCGCGTCTATCGGAGTTCAAACCGGGAGAGGTCCTCGTCACCGACACCACGACGCCGGACTGGGAACCGGTGATGAAGACGGCTGCGGCGATCGTGACCAACCGGGGCGGTCGCACCTGCCACGCGGCGATCATCGCGCGTGAGCTCGGCATCCCCGCTGTCGTCGGCGTGGGTGACGCGACCACCGCCCTCGCGGACGGGGTGCCCGTCACCGTGTCGTGCGCGCAGGGCGACACCGGCCGGGTCTACGCGGGTGAACTGAGCTTCCACGTCGAGCACTCCGAGATCGCGGGTATGCCGCGGCCGAAAACGCAGATCATGGTCAACCTCGCCGACCCGGATCTTGCCTTCAAGACCTCGTTCCTGCCGAACGACGGCGTCGGCCTGGCGCGGATGGAATTCATCATCTCCAGCTCGATCAGGGCCCACCCCATGGCTCTGATCCACCCCGAGAAGGTTTCCGATCCGGTCGCGCGGGCGGCGATCGCCCGGCTCACTGCGGGTTACGTCGACGGCGGGACTTTTTTCGTCGAGCGGCTCTCCGAGGGCATCGGCACGATCGCTGCTGCGTTCTGGCCGAAGCCGGTGGTCGTGCGGATGTCGGACTTCAAGACCAACGAATACGCGAGCCTGACCGGTGGAGCCGACTTCGAGCCGGTCGAGGACAACCCGATGTTGGGCTTCCGCGGCGCATCGCGCTACGCGCATCCTTCCTACGCGGAGGGTTTCGCGTTGGAATGCGCGGCAATGCGGCGGGTGCGGGAGGAAATGGGGCTCACCAACGTCATCCTGATGCTGCCGTTCGTGCGCCGTGTCGCCGAGGCAATTCAGGTGCTGAAGACGATGGCTGAGCTCGGCCTACGGCGTGGCGAGAATGGCCTGAAGGTCTACGCGATGTGCGAAATCCCGAACAACGTCATCCTCATCGACCGATTCGCAGAGCATTTCGACGGCTTCTCGATCGGCTCCAACGACCTGACCCAGCTCACCCTTGGCGTTGATCGCGACAGCGCCATCGTCGCCTTCGACTTCGACGAGCGCGACGAAGGCGTCAAGGAGATGATCCGACTCGCGGTGCAGGGCTGCGCGCGTAACGGCATCCACTCCGGGATCTGCGGCCAAGCCCCGTCGGACTACCCCGAGATAGCCGAGTTCCTCGTTGAATTGGGCATCGAATCGATGTCGCTCAACCCTGACACGGTGGTCAAGACGACGCGGCATGTCCTTGACGTGGAGGCACGGCGATGACCGACTCGACCAACCCGATCTGCCCTGTACTTGCCAGCAGCACCGGCGTAACGTCACAGGTAGCTGCATCGCAGCCAGCCCGGACCTCGTGGTTTGCCCTAGCCACCACGACGAGCATGCGCTCACCACCGGGTACTTCGGGGAATCACCTCAGCCACGTTCACCTCGCCGCACCAGCGATCAGGCACCACGTGAGCACCAGCTGCGCCGACCCGTTCGATCGGCGATCAACAACCCGAAGTGAATCGAGCACAACTCATGATCATCTTCATCACTGTGGTAATCGCCTCCGTGTGTTCCACGGCCTACCTGGCACGTCAACTGATGCACCGAAATCGGCACGATCGCAGCCCTGCCCCTGGCGGGCCTGCTGGCTCACCGCTCCAGGACGACATGATGCCCGGCGGCAGCCACGCGGCCGGGATGCGCTGGACGGCGTTGGACGATCTTCAGCTGACCCGGCTCCTGACCGAGTCCGCACGACGCACCGACCCCGAATAGGACCCCTGCCATGCTGAAGAATCAACTGCTCGACTCCGCCGGCATCCAACTGGAATACCCGATGCCCTTGGGTGTGTACGGGCAGTACGACCAGGCTCAACGATGTGTGGACTACCTCGCCGATCAGGGATTCGCAGTGCAGAACCTGGAAATCGTAGGCACCGAGTTACGCTCCGTCGAGCGCGTCACCGGCCGCCTGACCCGAGGCAGGATCGCCCTTGCCGGCGCCCTCTCGGGGCTCTGGATCGGGTTGTTCGTCGGGATCGTCTTCAGTCTTTTCAGCACCCAGAACCAGGTCGGCTACCTCGCGACCACACCGCTGCTCGGAGCGGCCTTCGGTCTGGCCTGGAGCCAGATCGGTTACAGCACCACCACCCGGCGAGGCACTCGCGACTTCGCCTCCGTCAAGCAGATCGTAGCCACCAAATACGAGGTCCTCGTAGAGCACAAGCAAGCCGCTCGGGCCCACGAGCTGCTCGAGACCATGCCTCAGAACGCCAGGAGCTGAACACCGATGACAGAGAAAAAGCCCATCGCCACCCTCTACACGCTCGGTGACCGCGGTGAAACCATAGACGGCACCGTCAACGACGTCCGTGGCTACACGGTCGAAGACACCGACGGCACCGATATCGGCAAAGTGTCCGACCTGCTCGTCGACGACCAGGAGCACAAGGTCCGTTTCCTGGTGATCGAGCATGGCGGATTCCTCGGGATGGGCGAATCGAAGACGTTGCTACCGGTCGAAGCCGTCACGAAGATCACTCACGACAAGGTGCTCATCGACCAGACGCGCGAACGGGTCGCCTCGGCGCCCGGGTATGTTCCCCATCTGGTCGATGACCGGGTGTACCACGCGAATATCGCCGACCACTTCGGCTACGTGTCGCACTGGGGTCATGGCTACCTACCGGACCACACCGGGATGTACCACCTGTGACCCGGCAGGAATGTACTGGACAGACAACAGGCGCCGCCTCATCCACCTGCTACTCGATGGAGGTTCGACCATGAGCGACGAAGACCGGGCGGGAGAGGCGGAGGTCCACGAAGAACAGGCCCGTGGAAACGATGCGTGGCGAGATGACATGCGCCAGTCCCAGCCGGGAGGAATGGCAGCCTCCGGTGAACAGAGCGAGGGCGGCGGCGAGGGTTACGAAAGTGGCCGCACACACACCGGGTGGGGTCCCGCCGACGGCGAGCTCGCTGAGGAGGAGTCGGCCTCCTCCGGGGGGCGGCACCACGGTGACGGCGACGCGTGGCGAGATCATGATCGTCGCTCCCAACCGGGAGGAATGGCAGCCTCCAGCGGACAAAGTCAGGGCGGTGGAGGCGGGTACGAAAGCGGCCGCACCCACACTGGATGGGGTCCCGCCGACGGCGAGCTTGCTGACGAGGAAACCACCCGCAAGGCCGGTTCACACGACGAAGTCCATTGACAGGGACTCGCCACCGGTCAACCGGACCACAGACACGTCACCGGGCACACAGGCGAGCCGCCGATGCAGCTCGATCGCCGCACGCCACGGATCGCCGCCGAAGAGCCGAACCGTGCCGCCACTGGCTCGGACGAGGCCGAGCAGAACCCGGATGGTGGTCGACTTGCCGGAACCGTTGGGGCGGAGGAAGCCATGCACCTCACCGCGGCGGACCGACAGATCGAAACCGCCTAAGGCGATGACATCACCGAAATTCTTGCGCAGGTCCACGGCCTGGATCACCGTCTGGGTAACGCCACCTGTAGTGCCCCAGAAAACCTCCTGCACTCATAGTGTGAACTCGTAGTTCACGGCAACGCATCATCGCGCCGCCCGTGCAGCGTTCGCGGCAGAGGGAGTCGACCGAGCGACCTACCTAGACGAGGTGGCGGGCCTCGCTCAATGGCGCCACGGCGCGATTGGCATCACATGCTGTCGAGCACCCGGACGACCTCACGGTGAAGGGTCATAACTGCCGAGGAATCGCACAATGCCGCAAGGGTCACGGTCGATTGCGCCCCGCGCGTCGCGGACGGTGATGACGGCAGCCGTGCAGCCAGGACAGCTGCAACGCAGTAGCTGTCCTGACCCGCGGCCTGGCGGCTGTAGCCACCTGTCAGCTCATAGTGCCCAGTGGTGGCGGCTGACAAACGGTATCCGCGCCCACATCCGCCCGAAGCCCCATGTCGTTCCCGCGCAGGTGAGGGCAACTGCAATCAGGATGAGAGCTTCCAGCACGTGGTCATCGATGAGCGGATTGGTGGAGTGGGTTGCCGCTCCGGTGGCGTCGAACTGCGCCAGCGGGTAGGTCGCCAGCCACATTCCGGCCACCAGCAGGACTCCTGAGACAGCACCGATTCGCACGGCCACGCCTGCCATCAACGCGACACCGACGCCGAGCAGGCCCAGCATGAACAACCCGTCCGCCCACCAGGTGCCGGCGATCGAGTGGAACTCGGACTGGAACGGGCCGACCGCGACACCGCTGAGGAACCCCTTCGTAGGTGAGCCACCGTGTATCCACGATTTGGCCGACGGTGTCGAATAGTGCAGCCCAAAGGTCTTGTCGAGGAAGGCCCACAGGAATACGAAACCGATCGCAATACGCAGCACCGCCTGCGCCTTTGCGGCGGCCGAGGTGAGCGTGGCCACCGGCAGCGGCGGCCGTTCTGGATGAGTGTCGGACCGATGCATTGATCGGGAAATAGTCATGACGGTGACCTCCTGAGTTGTTGCCACAACGCTCCTGCAAGCAGGCAACGCAAGGTAGAGGCGAACGTCCCCATACACGTGGCCGGTACTTCTCAGCGACGGGCAGCCGAAGTACTGAACCGACCGGCCCTGCGGCGCAGCGTGTGCCTGCGATTGTTCTGTCGACGACCGGCGGGTACGGGCGCGGTGCGGTAGAAGAGCCGCTTCCCGAATTCGATCAGCACGAGGTAGCCGAGCACCATGGCGATCAGCGCCGCGAAGAAAGCTACGGGTAGCGGGCTGAATCCGAGCGTGTGGGCTAGCGGAGTGGCCGGTAGCACCGCCCCCACCACCACCACACTCAGCGCCGCGAGGGTGAGCGGCAGGCTCGGATGGCTGCGGAAGAACGGGATACGCCGGGTCCGTATCGCGAAGATGACCAGAGTCTGCGTCGCGAGGGATTCTACGAACCAGCCGGATCGGAATTCTGCGGCGCCAGCATGGAAGACCCACAACATCACCCCGAAGGTCACGAAGTCGAAGACCGAGCTCAGGGGGCCGAAGAAGATCATGAAGCGTCGGATGAAGGCGATATCCCAGTGGGAGGGGCGGCGCAGTTGTTCCTCATCGACGTTGTCGGTGGGAATCGCGAGCTGACTGGTGTCGTAGAGCAGGTTGTTCAACAAAATCTGGGAGGGCAGCATCGGCAGGAACGACAGGAAGACAGAGGCACCAGCCGCGGAGAACATATTGCCGAAGTTGCTCGACGTGCCCATCAGCACGTATTTGATCGTGTTCGCAAAGATGCGCCGCCCTTCGGCAACACCGTCCGCGAGCACGTCCAGATCTTTCTCCAACAGGATGACGTCCGCGGCGTCCTTGGCGACATCGGTTGCGGAGTCCACCGAGATGCCGACGTCGGCGGCGTGTAGCGCTAGCGCATCGTTCACGCCGTCACCGAGGAAGGCGACACCGCCACCACTGCGCCGTTGGACCCGCACGATCCGCGCCTTGTCCTGCGGACTGACGCGTGCAAACACCGTCGTCGTCGCAATCGATGCCTGCAGCGCGTCGTCGTCCAGGGCGCTGATTTGCGCACCCGTGAGCGTCCCGCCGACGTCAAGTCCGAGTTCTTGGCACACCTTGACAGCCACGGCCGCATTGTCACCCGTGACGACTTTGACCGCGATGCCCAAAGTGGCCAGTCGGGCCAGCGCCGCAGCGGCGTCCGCCTTCGGTGGGTCCAGGAAGACAAGGAAGCCGGTCAACTGCATTCCCTGCTCGTCGGCCGTGGTCGGAGCCGTGGTCGAGGTGACGCTCCGGGTGGCTACTGCGACGACTCGGTTCCCAGCAGCGAACTCCCGGGCCAGTGCCTCGCGGGCCGTGTTGCAGACATCGACACAACGATCCAGCACAGCTTCCGGCGCGCCCTTGGTGACCAGTGTCAGCTGCCGCGAGGTGTCCCCCACCAGTGTCGAGACCATATTGCGTTCATGATCGAACGGCACCGTGCCGAGCCGTTCGAAGGTCGCCAGTCGAGCCTTCAGCCCATCGGCTGACGGTGCTCGCCACAGGGCCTGGTCAAGGGGATTGCCGCCGACTGCTGCGCCGTTCGTGCCGCCGTTCTCGGTGGCGAGCAGGCCCCACCGCACGACCGATTCGGCGTCCGACTCGCCTGCGACAACCGCACGGGTGAAGTCGATGCGTCCCGCGGTCAGGGTGCCGGTCTTGTCGGTGAACAGCACATCCACGTTGCCCAGGTCCTCGATGCACACCAGCCGTTTCACGAGCACCTTGCGCCTGCTCATCCGCCGCGACCCGGCAGCCAGGCTGCTGGACACGACCGCCGGTAGCAGCTGCGGCGTTATTCCGACAGCAATCGCCAGCGAGAAGAGCAGCGCATCCATGATCGGCTTGTGCAGGGCCACGTTCAGCACGAAGATCGAGGTGGTCAACGCGCCGGCGACATATACGAGCAGCATCGAGAACCTGCGCAATCCCAGCTGAAATTCCGTATCGAGTTGGTGGGTACTCAAACCGGCGGCGATCTTGCCGAACTCAGTGTGCGCGCCGGTCGCCACGACCACGCATCGCCCGCTGCCGGCGCTGACCACCGTGCCCATCAGCGCACAACCGATCAGATCGGCCAGCGGCGTCTGCGCAGAGACGGTGGCCGCAGTCTTCTCGACCGGCAATGATTCACCGGTCAGCACTGACTCATCGCAGCTCAACCCGACGACCGACAGCAGCCGCACGTCGGCCGGCACGATGTCGCCCAGACGCAGGTCGAGCACGTCGCCAGGCACCAGCTCCGTCACGTCGACCGAACGCGGCGACCCCTCGCGTGTTACGACCGTCTCGTGCCGGATCTGATCGTGCAGAGCCTCGGCCGCCGCTTCGGCACGGTACTCGTTCACGAATCCCAGCCCCACCGACAACGCGACGATCGCGCCGATGATGAGGGCGCCGCTGCGCTCACCGACGAAATACGACGCCGCTGCCGCCGTGAGCAGCAACACCAGTAACGGCGAGCGCAACTGGTGCCACAACACAGGCAGCAGGCGTGCTTTGTGCGAGGAGACCGCATTCGGACCCCATCGCTCTTGAAGCCGGGCGACGTCGTCAGCCGATAGTCCGCGTTCACCAGACGTGGCGAGCTGCGTCAGGACGACGCCGGTCTCCTGGGTGGCCGCCTGGACTATCGCGGTCTCGGCCTCCCCCGTCGCAGCAGGACCTCGAGCGGACAGATCAGTCGTCACCGCACGCTACTGATGTTCGTCCTTGCTGGGGACTTGTGGTGGCGGGGTGTCGCCGTGCAGAACCACGACAGGGCACGAAGCGTGCGCCGTACAGGCCGCGCTGACCGAGCCCAACAACAGTCCGGCGAAACCGCCGTGTCCTCGGCTACCGACGACGAGCAGTAATGCGCTCCGGCTGGCCTCGATCAGTACCTCTGCCGGGTGGCCCTCTCGGACGGACAAGCACATACCAGCCGGTCGGTCATCACCGAAAACCTCGTGGACGGTCGCTATCAGGACTTCCTTGGCATCGGCTTCGGGATCCGTGGTCGGCACTATCCCGTCCATGCCGGCACTCATGACACCCCACTCCGTGTGGAGCGTCCAGGCCATCACGGCCTCCACGGTGCTTGCAGTCGGCGCTGCCAACACGCGCGCCCAGCGCAGCGCTTGTCTGCTCGGCTCGGAGCCGTCGACACCGACGACCACGTGAGGTGCGGGCGGCGCTAGCGGTTCGGCGCTCATCGCTGCGCTGCCGCACAGTCGGAGGCGTCTGCGGAACCGCGACACGGTTCAAAGAAAAAAGATGAAAGAACAATCATGATGATCCCGATCGAGCGGGTGGTCACCGAGTTGTCGACACTGAGCTGATGCCCGAGAATCCAGCAGCGGACGGCGGGATTCTTTCGACTTGCTGAAGTGGTTCAGCAG
>JALYUK010000351.1 GCA_030853805.1 Actinomycetota bacterium
TCAGGAACTTGCCGACCTTCATACCCTCATAGGCGACTTCAGCGACCTGCTTGGCGCTGCGTGGCGCCTTGTTGATCAGGTCGACCGCACTCAGCTCCATCTCCACGTCCTTGCCCTGTAGTGACGAGGCGAGGTTGGTGCGAAAGAAGCTCGGGCAGATCACCGAGACGGAAATGTTCCAGGGCGACAGTTCGTGTAGCAATGTCTCAGACACTGCTACGACTCCGGCCTTGACCGCGTTGTAGGACGACATGCCCGGCGCGTGGACCAAACCTGCGAGCGACCCCGTGTTGACGATCTGCCCGCTGTTCGCTTCCTTCATCATCGGCGTGAAGGTGCGGCAACCGCGGACGACACCGAGCAGGTTGATGTCGATGATCCAGCTCCAGTCGTCCATCGAGAGCATGTCGATCCGGCCGCCCGCTGCAACCCCGGCGTTGTTGATCAGCAGGTCCAGCCCGTGCCAGTTCGATTCCACCCACAACCGGGCCTCATCCCACTGCTCGTCCGAGCGCACGTCGAGTTGCCGATACTCCACGCCTGCGGGCAGCACACCCTCCGGCGCCTGTTCGTGGACGTCGACGACCAGCACCCGAGCGGCTTCGGCAGCCAGAAGGTTGACCAGTGCCAGCCCGAATCCACTGCAGCCGCCCGTGACCAGGGCGCGCTTACCGGCATACGAACGAGGATGCGAGAGCGGTAACTTCATGCGCCGACACTACCGGCGAGTACGCCGGGATGCAGGACGAGTCATCAGATCATTCGAGCAGCGAAGCGATGTCGGCGGCAGTGACGGCACCGGACATCGCGCCACCGGTGTCCATTACCGAGGTGAAGAGGTCCCGTTTGCGATCCTGCAATGCCACGACCTTCTCCTCCACGGTGCCTTGAGACACCATCCGGTAGACGGTCACCGGTCGCTCCTGGCCGATGCGGTGTACCCGGTCGATCGCCTGCGCTTCGGTCGCGGGATTCCACCAAGGATCGAGCAGGTAGACGTAGTCGGCCTCGGTCAGCGTGAGGCCAACCCCGCCTGCCTTGAGCGAGATGAGGAACGCGGTCTGATCACCGGCCTTGAAGCCGTCGATCACCTGCTGGCGGTTGCGGGTCGACCCGTCCAGGTAGGACGTCGTGACACCCGCCGCATCGAGGGCATCGCGCGCGAGCCCGAGATAGGAGGTGAACTGGCTGAAGACCAGCGCACGGTGCCCCTCCTCGTGCAGTTCCCGCAAGTGCTCGGTCAGCACGGTGAGCTTGGCCGACTGTTCGCCCGCCGGATAGCTGTCATCGACCAGCCGCGGGTCGAGGGCAAGCTGGCGCAGTTTGGTCAGCGACGCGAGAATCGCGACCCGGTTGGTGTCGGCGTCCTCGAGCAACCCGAGGATACGGGCCCGCTCGCGCTGCAGGTGGCGCCGGTAGGTTGCCTCATGTCGCGCAGAGGGCTCGACGTGCAGCAACTGGATCTGCTTGGCGGGTAGATCCGAGGCCACCGCCTCCTTGGTGCGCCGCAGCATCAGCGGTTTGATCCGCCGGCGCAGCTGATCGAGCAGCTCGGGCTCGCGGCCGCTCTCGATAGGTCGGCGGTACCGCTGTGAGAACACCTCCGGATCGGGATACAGACCGGGGGCCGCGAGCGCGAACATCGACCACAGATCCATCAGTGAATTCTCCAGCGGGGTACCGGTGATCGCCAGGGTGAACGGTGCACCGATCCGCTTGGCTGCCTGAAACGTCTTGGACCGATGGTTCTTCACCCACTGCGCCTCGTCCAGGATCAGCCCCCGCCAGGAGTGCTCGCGAAAAGCGTCCGCATCCAGGCGCAGCACGGCGTAGGAGGTCACCACGATCTTGGCGTCGCCGATCGACTCTGCGAGCGGTCGGCCGCGTTTGCGGGAGGTCTGCGGCAACGCGACCACCGGAATGTCAGGAGCGAACTTCGCGGCCTCGGACACCCAGGTGCCGACCACCGACGAGGGCGCGACCACCAGAACGGGCTCGGTCAACTCGCCCATCTCGTGCGCACGCGCCAGCATCGCGAGGGCTTGCACGGTCTTACCCAGGCCCATGTCGTCGGCCAGCACGCCACCGAGATCGCACTCCCACAGCGTCGAGAGCCACGAGAATCCCTCGCGTTGGTATGGCCGCAGGGTCGCCTGCAGGCCGATCGGCAGCTCTGGCGGCTCGATGTTCTCGACGTCCCGCAGCTTGCCGACGGCGGTACTCCAGCGAGTGGACTGCTCACCCGGCACACCCAGGGCAACCAACTCGTCGTAGAGCCCGACGTGGAAGCGGTTGACCGACAACGACGCTCCCGGGTCGCGGTCGACCAACCCACGCATCTCCTCGATCAGGGTGCGCAGCCTGTGCAGCGACGGATCATCCAGAGTGAACCAGGTGCCGGATTCCAGCAGCATCCCCTCATCGCCTCGCACGAGTGCGGCGAACAGCGGTTCGAACGGCACCTCTTCGCCACCGATGGTGACCGTGATCCGCAGGTCGAACCAGTCGGGGTCGACCCCATCGCTGGTGCCGATCTCGATCAGCGGCGCGTCGGTGACCTGCTCATATGCCGGTAGCTCGCCTTCCACGACCACATGCAGGTCCTCGTGCTCACTCCATTCCGGCACCTGCTCGACGGCACGGACCGCCGCCCACCCGGTGAGAACGTGCTCGGCGCGGGGCCACCAACCCAAGCCCCCGATCGGCTCCAACAGCCCGGCGGTGCGTAGCAGCGGCTCGAGTCGCTGCACCAACTCCCGCTCGCTGCCGCGGTCACGCCCTGTCGCTGCCCAGCCGAGGGCGACCGGGTGCACCCGCGAGTCGGCATACCTGAAGCCGGCACGAATGCGGATCTCGTGCTCGGCTGGACTGTCGACCCTCAGCTGCAACCGCAGCGGCTCACGCTCGGCCTCCGGCCCGGGCAGCTTCGGTAGCGCGCCGCGCTCGACGAGCCGGGGCAGCGCCTCGAACCGGAACTCTGCAGCATCCGCAGCAGGCACCCGCAGCTGCCCCCAGCGCAGAAGTTGGTCCATCGCGGGTCGGGCCGGCGCGGTAAAGCCTGCCAACGTCATGGCCCCACCCCGCTCGATGATCGCCACTCCGTGCGCGGGCTCACCGATCAGGATCCGCTCGCCGACGGGCAGGCCCGGCAACAGCGCTCGCAGCACCAGTTCGTCGTCGTCCTCCGCCATGTCCAGTTGCGGGGTGACGGGCCAGGGCGCGAGGTCCAGGTTGGAGCTGACGCCATACGCCTGCATGACCGCAACACCAGCGTCGGACGCTCGCGCCAGCGCGGCCCACATCGTGGCGGCGAACTGGTCGAGATACAGCTCGTTCGGCAGCAACCCGGCATCGGCGAGCCGGTACAGCGCAATCACGGCATCATGCTGGTCGCTCTCCCACGGTCGCTGCGGGTTGTCGTGCAGCACGTCGTGCCAGGCGGCTTCCTTCACCCAGCGGCTCGTTTTGCCCATGTACGTCGGCACGATCGCGATCCGCCGTGACGGCGTGCTGTCGTATCGGGTGGACGGCGCAGTGGTGGGAACCATCCGCAGGCCGAGGCGACGGGTCGTCTTGCTGGGTTGGTCGGCGTACTGCGCCACGAACTGCCGCCACAGCACCGATCTGTCGATTTCGACCATCCCGCCGAGCGATTCGCGGGCGACGATCAGCAGCGTCGCGACGTGTTTGCACCGGGCCTGCATCGGGCAGGAGCAGCGCGACGTCCAGCGCGGTGTGGGCCCGATATCGGCGGTACGGGTAACCAATGTCGTGTAGTCGTGGTCACGACTGCCGCCGATCACGCCGAGCAGCATCCGGCCCTGGTCACCGGTGTTGATGGAGATGACCCGTTCCGCGTCGACATACCCGAGCGCCCGTTCGAAGGCCTTGTCACCGACATAGGCCTCGATGTCGGCGTCGCTGACCTCGCGCAACCACTCCGCGCCCCGCACCTGGAAGCTGTTGACAGACCGGTCCCCAGCCTGCGCACGCCACGGATCGCTCACCGTGGCGAGGCTACCGCCCACCCCCGACAACCCCGGCCCTCACTGCACTAGATCACCTCTGTCTGGAAGAGCACCCCATGCTGATCGCACACCGCCTGCAGCCGTGCGCCGATCTCATCGGCATCGGCTTTACTGAAGACGACGAGGGTCACGAACGCCGTGTCGTACGGGTCGTCACGGCGTACTACCTCGACATGCGCGACCGGGCGGGCGAACGACGAGCGCGGCCGCACCAGTTCGACACCCTCCATCTGCGACCACGGCACGCTCCTGGCCTTACCGCGATGGATGCCGACGAGGCCGTCTGATGTCGCGCGTAGATCGCGGCGCCCGCCGGACCGGCGCAGATCCCACACGACGACCCCCGCGAGCACTGCGGCAACGATCAGGATCCACCACAGCCGGGTGGCCGCAACACCTGCAGCCGCAGCAACGAGTATCACCCCGACGCGGAGCCATGCACCGACCGGAATCGCGGCGCGCGGCGCGGCGATCACCGTCCCCTCGCTCATTTTGTGACCACGGGGACGTCGTTCACTTCCGCGACCCTGGTCATCCGTGCCACGAGTGCAGCCCACGTCTTTTTGTCAGTGCGCACGACGACCTCGTCGGCGACCCCAGGGCGTCGCTCGACCTTGAGCTCGTGCGCATTGGTAAAACGTGCGGTCTGCACCGTCACCTCACGGGTATGCGCCCAGTCGTACACCTGGTCACCTCGCCGGGTGGTGACGACCAGCTCGCGGTCGGACAGGGCGATCTGGTGGGTTGCCGGTTTGACGACTGCCGTGACGAGCAGCGCAGCAATCACGCCGCCTGCGGTCGTCAAAAGTACACTGGTGATCGACTCCAGCTGCAGAAACGCCGTCACCAGGGCTGCGAACAGCACCCAGACCGCCAACACGAGTGCCCACATCAGCCACCGCCGCGGATTCAGCAGCAACCGTTGCTGTACCGCTGCGCGCTGGTAGATGACCTCGGTTGCCTGTCTACGCTTCCGGGACATTGCGCCTCAACTCCTCCAGCCATACCCGGGCATTGCCGTCAGAGGGAGCACGCCAGTCGCCGCGTGGCGAAAGTGACCCTCCGGCAACAACTTTCGGCCCGTTAGGCAGCGCTGACCGCTTGAACTGACTGAAGCCGAAGAACCGCTGCACGAAGACTTCGAGCCAGCTGCGGATCTGCGGCAGGTCGTATGCCGCCCGCTCACCCTCGGGGAACCCCGGCGGCCACGCGCCCTGCTGGACATCGGACCAGCCGTGCAACGCGAGGAACGCGATCTTGGACGGCGCGAAGCCGTAGCGCAGCACATGGAAGAGGGTGAAATCCTGCAACTCATAGGGTCCGATGATCGCCTGCGTCGACTGGGGCTTCTCGTCCGCGCCGGCGGGCACCAGCTCGGGACTGATCTCGGTGGCGAGGATCGATACAAGCGTGTCGTGCACGCGCTCGTCGATCTGTCCGGAGCTGATGACCCAGCGGATGACGTGCTGGATCATCGTCTTGGGGATGCCCGCGTTGACGTTGTAATGCGACATCTGGTCGCCCACGCCGTAGGTGCACCACCCGAGGGCCAGCTCGGACAGATCGCCGGTGCCGAGAACGATGCCGCCTTCGTGATTGGCGATCCGGAAGAGGTAGTCGTAGCGCAACCCCGCCTGCACGTTCTCAAAGGTCACGTCGTAGACCGGCTCTCCACGCCCGAACGGGTGGCCCATGTCCTTCAGCATCTGGGTGGCTGCCGGTCGGATGTCCAACTCGGCGAAGGTGACTCCCAGTTGCTCAGACAGGGCGACGGCGTTCGACCTGGTCGCATCGCTGGTGGCGAAACCGGGCATCGTGTACGCCAGGATGTCGCTGCGCGGCCTGTCCATCCGGTCCATAGCGCGCGCCGCGATGCTCAGAGCATGGGTCGAGTCGAGCCCACCGGACACCCCGATCACGATCTTCGGCTGACCTATGGCGCGCAACCGCTGCATCAGGCCCGACACCTGGATGTTCCACGCCTCGAAGCAGTCCTGGGCAAGCTGCCGGGGATCGTTCGGCACGAACGGGAACCGGTCGATAGGACGGCGCAGGCCGATATCGGTCGCGGGCGGCGACAACGTGAAGGAGATCGTGCGGAACGGGCCGACCCGGTCGGCGTACGTGCGCGCGTTGTCATCGAAGGACCCGTCGCGCAGACGCTCCTGGCGCAATTTGTCCAGGTCGACGTCGACCATCGTGCGCACGGGGCCATCCGCGAACCGCTCTCCGGCGCTGAGCAGCTCGCCGTTCTCGTAAACCATCGTCATGCCGTCCCACGACAGATCTGTGGTCGACTCGCCTCGGCCCGACGCCGCATAGACGTATGCAGCGAGGCAACGGGACGACTGCGCCTGAGCCATCATCCGGCGGTCGTTGGCCCGACCGACGGTGATGGGACTGCCGGAGATGTTGACCAGCACGGAGGCGCCCGCAAGCGCGGCCAGCGAACTGGGCGGAATCGGCACCCACATGTCCTCGCACACCTCGACGTGCAGCGCCAGACCGCGCACGTCTGAGGCATTGAAGAGAAGATCAGGACCGAAGGGAATCTGCCTGTCCCCCAGCGTGATCGACTGACCCACCTGATCGTCGCCGGCGGCGTAGTACCGCTTGTCGTAGAACTCGCGGTAGGTGGGGAGGTATGACTTGGGCACGATACCGAGGATCGCGCCCGCATGAATTACGACTGCGCAGTTGTAGACCCGATGGCCCTTGCGCAACGGTGCACCGACGATCGCCACCGGCAGCAGATCAACTGTCTCGGCGGCAATGTGCCCGAGGGCGACCAGCACAGCGTCCAGTACTGCATCCTGCAACACAAGGTCATCGATCGCGTAGCCGGTCAGGCACATCTCAGGGAACGCCGCGATCGCCACAGCATCTTCGTGGCAGAGCCGCAGCTGCTCGATCAACGTGTTGGCATTGGTCGCTGGATCGGCGATTGCGGTGGGGGCTGTGCAGGCAGCTACCCGTGCGAACCCCTGCGCGTATGCCGACCGGAACTCCATGGGCCCAGTCTCCCAGATGAGCCCACCCGCGCCAGGGCTGCGAAACGGTCAGTCGTCGAGCGAGTCGGCCATACCGTCCACCGGCACGCTGGCCGACACCGCAGCGAGGGCCTTCTTGCGGCGGCTGAGCACCAACGCGGTCGCGGGTACGACGGCGGCGAGTGCGAAGGCGCGCATCCACGGCCGGTTCAGGGCGTGACCCAAGGCGTGATCCAGCGAAATGGCACCCGGCCCGGTCAGCGCGAGCGCGCTGGCGGCGAGTGCGATGGCGGCCGGGTACTCGAAGCCGCCCTGCTG
The DNA here is from genome assembly GCA_030853805.1 of Actinomycetota bacterium. Classification (GTDB taxonomy): domain Bacteria; phylum Actinomycetota; class Actinomycetes; order Actinomycetales; family Dermatophilaceae; genus Allobranchiibius. The sequence continues at coordinate 7,337 of JALYUK010000351.1, forward strand.
AGCGAAGAAGCCGTTCGGTGCGTGCGTCGCGCCAGCGACCGCCATCGTGCCGGTCACCGCGCCCGCAGCGGCAGGGGTGCCCAAGCCGAGAGCCAACAGTGCACCGCCGCCTGTCTCGCTGATTCCGGCGATGACGGCGTTGGCCTTACCCGGCTTGAAACCCGCGCTGTCGAAGAATGCAGCGGTGCCCTCCAGGCCGCCACCGCCGAAGGAGCCGAAGAGCTTCTGGGCGCCGTGTGCGGCGACCGTTCCGCCGAGGCCGACGCGCAGTGCAAGCAAACCGAGGTCTTGTGTCGAAGTCATGACGGCAGCTTATAGGTGATGCGTCAACAAACGAACCGCGACAGCGTGAGATCGGTCTCAGTGGCTTACCGCAATGGGGCTGATCACAAGACAAACAGGCAGGCTATCCGGATGCCTGTCCTTGCTCGTTACCCCTGGCTACGGGTATGTCTGGCGCTTTTCGCAGTCGGCTGGGGTGCCAATCAGTTCGCCCCATTACTCCTGGTCTACGAAGCGCAGCAGCACCTGAGCGAGTTGGTCACCACCTCGATGTTCGCGGCCTATGTGATCGGCCTGGTTCCGGCCCTGATCCTCGCTGCGCGCCTCGCAGGTCGCCACGGACACCGCGCCATCCTGCGCCCCACGATGGTGTTGGCTACCCTCGCCTCCGGCGTCCTGCTGATCGGTCACTGGAGCGAGGCAGCGCTGTTCATCGGCCGGGTGATGTACGGCGTGGCGACCGGCGCAGCGATGGCGCCTGGCACGACCTGGGTCAAGGAGCTGTCGACCGACGCTCCCACCGGGACCGGCGCGCGACGGGCAGCGATTGCTTTGTCCGCCGGCTTCATGGGGGGCCCACTGATCAGCGGGCCGATCGCGCAGTGGCTCCCGGCGCCCGAGATCACGTCCTACGTCGTGCACATCGCGCTCATGCTTGCCGTCACCGTACTCGCCTGGACCACGCCCGAAACGGGCACGACCACCGATGCGCTCGATCACCGCGAGCAGGTGCCAGATGGGCGACATGTCGCACTCAGCGGCGTTTTCTGGGCGGATATCGCGCCTGCCGCACCGTGGGTTTTCGGCTGCGCGACCATCGGCCTGATCGTGCTGCCGAGCGTGGTGCGGCAGCAGGTGGGCAGCTGGGACGTCGCATTCAGTGGCCTGATGGCGGGCATCACCCTCGGCACCGGCATCCTCATTCAACAGCGGGCCCGCCACCTGGAAGCACGACGTCCCGGTGCCACCACACCGGCCGGGATGGCCTGCGCGATCGTCGGGACCCTGCTCGCCATTCTTGCGGCTGCAACCGACCAATGGCTACTGGTACCCGTGGCGGGTGTCGTCCTCGGTGCTTCCTACGGTCTGCTCCTGGTCGGCGGACTGACGGCGGTCGAACGTCTCGCGCCGCCGCACCAGCTGGCGATGACCAATGCGGTCTTCTACTGCCTCACCTACATCGGCTTCGCGGCGCCGACCGTCATGGCGACCCTCACCAAGCACATCTCACCGGCGGCCGCGCTCACGATCCTGGTGGCCCTCTCGTCGCTCACGGCGTTGTGGGTGCTGCGCGGACTGTTCAGCGGGCGCGGCGCGCGAACGCCGGCACCTCTCGTTTGAACGCTGCCTCACGAGCGATCTTCGCGTTCTTGCCAGTGAGTAACCGCACCTGTTCGATGCGCTCGCTCGCGAAGGTTCGGCGGGGACCTGCATTCCAGCGCGTCTCGAAGAGTCGCTTGGCGGCCGCGAGAGCATCCGGTGATCGAGTTGCGAGGTCTCGCGCCAAAACCAGCGCATCGACGTGCGGGTCCGCACTGACCTGGGAGACCAGACCGAGCTCGTGGGCACGCTCACCGGAGAAGACCTCAGCGGTCATGGTCAGGCGTTTGGCCTGCTCGATGCCGATGAGCTGAGTCAGCGACGCGATCCCGCTCATGTCCGGGATCAGACCCCACTTACCCTCCAAAACAGACCATTTCGCATCAGGCGCGGTGATCCGGAAGTCAGCGCCGAGGGCTATCTGGACCCCGCCGCCGAAGCAGTGCCCCTGCACTGCGGCGATCACCGGGACGGGCAGACGGCGCCAGGCCCAGCAGGCTTCCTGAAAGGTATTGGTGCCCCGCCACGGTCGCGGCAGCATCCCCTTGATGACGGCGTTGCGCTGCCCGAATGTGTCGGCGAAATCGAGCCCGGCACAGAAGGAATCGCCCTCGCCCGAGATGACGACCGCCCGCACTGCGCGATCCCTGGCCAGCGAGCGGGCGGTGCTGATCAGCCCGAGCAACATGGGCAGGGTAAGAGCATTGAGTTTCTCGGGGCGTGCGAGATGCACTTCGGCGATACCGCCGGAGACCTCGCAGGTGATGTCGGACATGGCGCTTACCCTACGAAACCTGCCCTCTCGTCCACCGTTTCGGTCGCGCAGCCGCCCGGAGACGGGGTCAGACAACGACGGGTTGCGGTCGACCGTCCCGCCACTCATACGGCGTCATCTGCGTCAGCCCCGGCGAGTAGGCGTGCACGGAGAGTGCGACGTCGTCACCGATATTGGTCATGTTGTGCACCAGTCCCGGCCCGAAACTGAACTCCTCCTGCTCACGCAGATCGATTTCGACCCGCTGCCGGTCGCGCCAGGTCTCCTGGGTCAGGGTTCCGCGAACGACATGCAGCGCGCCACTGGACTGACCGTGATCGTGCCACCCGGACGTCGCGCCTGCCGGCCAGGCCATCAGCCACACCTCCAGGTAGGCAGAGGTGTCCAACTCGACGCGGGTCCGCCGCGTCGCGGACATGTCAACGCGCGACGACAGGTCGTGGTTACCCGCGAAGAGGCGGGCGATGCGCAGCAGGTGCGCGTCGTTGAACGTCCGAATGCCGATTGAGGCGGTATCCATCAGGTGATCTCCGGGATTGGAAGAAGCCGGTCAGAACCGGCGGCTGGCGGGACGAGCGGATGGGCTCAGACGCGACAGCGATGCCACGCCGCCGTGCGCGTCATTGCGCGCATCGGTGCGGTGGCGGTCAGGTAGTGCATGTCCTCACTAGATCACGGACTGGCATCGTGATCAAGCACATATGAAAGGAGGCCGGCCTGCTCGATGCCCACTCGTCGGTCCGGTGTCGGGATTCAGGGCGAGTGTCGGACTACAGGCAGCGACTCGCCGGGCGAGTGTCGGAAACCTGGGAATCAGGTGGTTTCGGGGAGTGCCGCCTCGCCGAATTTTTCTCCGAAAGCTATTTGGAACAGCGGTTTTCGTTTACGTTCGCGCTGCTCACGTTCTGCCGTGAACGCGTCGACATCCACTCGCTCGTCGACCGGCCACGGCCGCCCGATCGCCACGCCGGCCATCAGTGTCCACTCCGGGGGCACCTGGTAGGCCACGGTGAGCGTGTCGTGATCGAAACCCGCAAACTGATGCACCCCGAGTCGCATCGATTCCGCCTGCACGCACAGGTGCGCGACCGCCTGGCCGAGGTCGTACCGCGCGTAGTCGGCGAACATCGGCTTGCCCCCGTCCGGGGTCGTGCGGGCAGCGCCGACCAGCACGACACTCGCGGACGGCACCCACCCGCTGTTCCCACGGCTGAGCGCGGCCACCAGGTGATGATGCGCATCATCTCCCCGGCGGGCCACGACGAACGCCCACGGCTGCGCGTTGCCGCATGACGGCGACCAGCGGGCTGCTTCCAGCAGAGCCGTCAGGTCCGCATCGGACAATTCGTGCGACGGGTCGAATACGGACGGTGACCGTCGACCGCGCAACAGGTCCAGAATCGGCGGGCCGGTCTCTCGCGTGGTCACGTCGAAAGCCTACGAGTCAGTCCTGCGAGCCCGGGCTCGAAGTCAGTCGGTCGCGCAGGAAGCCCAGCACCTTGTCCACCCCTTCCTGCTGACGGTGCGTAGTCAATGTGGAGTGCTTCGATCCGGGGAATTCGATCGCTGTGAAAGCTGATCCGAGCTCACGCTCCAGCGTCGCGAACCGGGTGCCGGTCGCCTTGTCGTCGGCGTACCGCAAGCCCAGGACTGCGCATCCCGCCGCGGCCCGCGCCTTGACAATGCTCAGGTCCGCTGGGCTCAGGCCCAGGTCAGCGGCCCGCCGAGCACCGACGGGGAACGGCAGCGACGGCTGTGCGAGAACCGGAGCGGCTACGGAATCGTCGACCATCATCGCGAGGGCAAAGCCGCCGGTGAAGCACATCCCCACCACGCCGGTGCCCGGTCCGCCGAGCTCATCGTGCAGCGACCGGGACAGCGATCGCAGCCACCCAGCGATCGGGCTGGTAGCGCCGGTCGCAAATGTCGTGAACTCTTTTCGCACGCACAGCCGCGGCGCGACGGACGCGATGTACCGGGCACTGAACGGTCGCCCAGGGTCACCGAACAGGTGTGGCATCACGACGGTGAAACCCGCGTCAACCACCTCTTGGGCGAAACCGATCACTTCGGGCGTCATGCCCGGGATCTCGTGGATCACGATGACGCCGGGCCCGACGCCCCGCCGGTAGGTGTCGTAGGTACGCCCATCGGCGTCGTAGGCCGCCCGAGTCCAGCCCTGCAGTGCCGATGACGCGGTCTCAATGCTGCCCATACCCCTCATAATCACCGGTTGCGAAGTCTGCATCTACGGCGGGGCGTACCGCGACCGGAATCTTCCCGCCCTCGCAGACGCTGACACCGGTAAGCACATCACCCGAGATATCGCACCAGGAGCAGCATGAGCACCGCGTCCATCAAGACACTGACCAGTGACACCTTCACCCAGACAGTCAGCGGCGATGGCATTGTGTTCGTCGACTTCTGGGCTGACTGGTGCGGCCCGTGCAAGCAATTCGCACCGATCTTCGAGCAGGCCTGCGCTGAGCACGCCGACATAACATTCGGAAAGGTCGACACCGAGGCCGAGCGCGCACTGGGGCAGGCCCTCAATGTCACCTCGATCCCGACGGTCATGGCGTTCCGTGACGGGGTCATGGTCTTCGCTCAAGCCGGTGCCATGCACAAGAGAATGCTGAGCGACCTGATCGCGCAGGTACGCGAGCTCGACATGGACTCCGTGCGCAGCAAACTCGCCGACAGGTAATCAGTCCAGGTCGGTGGGCACGTCCAGTACGGCGACGTCCGGGACCAGCGTCTTGGTGTTGCGGTTGAGAGTCTCACCGCGGAAGAACGCCGGCATCGTACGCATCAGCACCAGCATGATGACCACACCTATCAGCATGGTGCCCACGCCGAGGATGAACGCGCCGCCGACCTCCCAGTTCAACCCGGGCACGTGGAAGCCGGTGTAGGACGCCGCTGTGTCCTTCGCGGGGCTGAGCCAGTTGTCATGCAGGCTCCAGGCCAGCGCGAAGTACATGATGACCCCGCCCAGAGTGGGCAGGATGCCGCGCATCCACAGATCGCGCGTGGAGTCGCGGAGCGTCTTTCGGTAGTACCAGGCGCAGGCGAATCCGGTCAGCCCGTAGTAGAAAGCGATCATCATGCCCAGCGCGGTCACACAGTCGGCGATCACCAGGGCGGCATTGGAGGTGTAGTTGAGGATTATGTAGAGCACGATCGAGATACCGCCGAAACCGAGCGTGGCCCACGTCGGCGTCTTGAACTTCGGGTGCACCTCCGCAAAGTTTTTCGGTAGCGCCCGGTAGACGCCCATCGAGAGCGCGGTACGCGCCGTCGGCAGAATCGTGGTCTGGGTGGAGGCCGCCGCCGAGGTCAGCACCATCAGGATCAGCACGTGGGTCATGATGCTGCCGAATGTGCCCGCACCGAAGACGGCCTTGCCGAGCACCGAGAGCACGTCGCTGGAGTTGTCTGTGTTGCCCAGACCGATGCCCTTGTCGCCGACCCCCGCAAAGGACTGCGCAGCCAGCGTTACCAACGTATAGGTCACGACCAGCATGACCGTGGAGATGATCGCAGCGCGGCCGGGCGTCTTGTCGGGGTCGGCGGTCTCCTCATTGACCGACACCGCACTGTCCCAGCCCCAGTAGATGAAAAGCATCAGCAGCAGGCCGCGGAAGAACGTCGAGAAGCTGTCGATCTCGAGCGGGTTGAACCAGGACCAGTCGATCTTGATGGATGTCGCGGCACCGTTGCCGGTGTAGACGCGCGCCAGAGCGATCACGACGAAAAGCACCAGTACGACCAGCTCGATGGACAGCAGCACCTGCTGCAGCCGAGCCGACAGTTCGGTGCCCAGGTAGCAGATCACCGTCATCACGACGATCCAGATGACGCCGACCAGCAGCACCCATCCGCTGGTGGGGTCGCGACCGATCTTGTCGGCGCCGAAGAGTAGGAAACCGTACTGCCCAGCGACCTGCGCGAGGCTGGCCATTACCAGGATGTCGGCGGCGATGATGCCCCAGCCACCGATCCAGCCGGTCTTGGGTCCGAACGCGCGAGTCGCCCAGGTGAAGGTCGTTCCGCAGTCCGGGTCCGCCTTGTTGAGCTCCTGGTAGCCGATGGCGGTGAAGAGCATCGGAATGAAGGCCAGGATCACGATCAGCGGCGCCTGGACGCCCACACCCACGACGATGAAACCCAGCGTTGCGGCCAGGCTGTAGGCCGGGGCGGTCGACGCGACGCCGATCACGACGCTGGAGATCAGCCCGAGAGCGCCTCCGCTGAGGCCCTTACCCGACGAGTCGGTCGATTCGACAGATTCTGCCGGCGTGCTACTGGCCATCGCGTGCCTCCCAGGATGTGGTGAACGCACCTAAACTAGGGGCGCTCACCGACACGAGGAAGCGTCGTTGTCAGATCGTTACTGAATCCGAGTTCAACGACCTAAGGCGTCCACGATGGCGGGGACGAATTCGTCGAGGTCATCCGGCGTGCGTGAGGTGATCAGCGTCCAGCCGTTGCATGGGCATACCTGCGCGCCCTGATCGACCCAGGTGGCGCCGGCATTGCGGATATCGGTCGCGACCGACTCGTAGGACGTGAGCGTTTTGCCCTTGAGTACGTCGGCCTCGACCAGCACCCACGGCCCGTGACAGATCGCGGCAACGAGTTTGCCCGCGTCCGCGAAGGCGGTGACCAGAGCGGTCGCGTCGTCGTCGGTGCGCAGTGTGTCGGCGTTGATGGTGCCGCCCGGGACCAGTAGCGCGTCGTAGTCGGCGGCGTCCGCGTGGGCCAGCGCGATATCGGGAGTGACGTCCTGGCCGGGGTCCTTGTCGCCGACCAGGGTCCTGACCGTGTCGTTGTCGACGGCGGCGACAGTCACCTGCGCGCCCGCCTCCTTCAGCTTCTGCACCGGCACGACGAGCTCGTCCTGCTCGATGCCGTAGTTGGTGACGATGACGAGGATCTTCTTGGATTCAATTCCAGGCATAACTGACGTACCTCTTCGGATAGGGATTTTCCCGTTACTTACCCGCTCAGGTCCGCGCTCAAGCGTGCGGGTCCTTATTCTCCGAGATCCGGGGGTGCGGTCCGGTAGGTCGGCGGCGTCACGGACATCCGGATCGGGTTCGCGACCTGGCGCTGACCGTCACAGTCCGCGATGGGCTTCAGGCCCTGGCCCACGGCGTACTCGAACGCTTCGGCCAGGTTGTTGACCGGACCGGCCGGTACCCCGACGGCTGACATCCGGTGCGCCCAGTCGTGTGCGTCGGCGCTCCGGAGAAGCTTATTCAGCAAGGGCACCAACACCTCGCGATGCTCCACGCGGGCGGTGTTGGTGCGGTACCGCGCATCGTCGGCAAGCTCCGGCACACCGAGCACCCTTACCAGTGAACGAAATTGACGGTCGTTGCCGCAGGCGATGACAAGCGGCTTGTCGCGCGCCGCGAAGACTTCGTACGGCACCAGCGACGGATGCTTGTTGCCCATCGCCTGCGGGATCGAACCCCCGAGCAGGTAACCGCTGGACTGGTTGACCAAGCTGGAGAGCAGGCATGACATCAGGTCGACCTCGACGCGCTGACCCTCACCCGTGGCGTCGCGGTGCCGAAGCGCGGCGAGGATCCCGACGGCCGCGTGCAGACCGGTCAACACGTCGACCACGGCTACGCCGGCGCGGATGGGCTGACCGGGCGCCGGCCCGGTCATCGACATCAATCCGCCGACGCCCTGCACGACCAGGTCATACCCCGGCAGAGCGCTGTCCTGGCCAAATCCGGTGATGCTGCAATAGATCACGTCCGGGTTGAGCGCGCGCACGGCGTCGTACCCCAGGCCCAGGCGATCCAACGCGCCCGGCAGGAAATTCTCGACCACCACGTCGGCCCGCGCTGCGAGATCCACAGCGCGAGCTCGATCGTCGGTATCGCGCAGATCCAGGGCCTCGCTTCGCTTGTTGCGGTTGACGCTGAGGTAGTACGTCGCGATCCCCCGATCGTCGAACGGCGGACCCCAGGATCTGGTGTCGTCACCGGTGCCGGGTCGTTCGATCTTGACGACCTCGGCACCCAGATCAGCCAGCATCATCGTGGCGTACGGACCGGCCAGCACCCGGCCGAAGTCGGCGATCAGCAGTCCGTCCAGAGCACCCGTCATGTGCCCGACGCTAGTCGTGCCCGATGAGGTAGCTCAGTAGAGGATGTCCCACACGGCCCACTGCGACGAGAACTTGTCGCCGTACAACCCGGAGCTGGTCGAAGTGCCGAGGTAGTCGACCGTGTAGGTCCACCCGTTTTCGTAGGTGCACGAGGACGGGGCTGAGGTCAGCCTGATGTCCGCGCCCGCGATGGTCTTCTTGACCATCGAGTTCAACGCGCCGTTGCACGCAGCCTTGGACCACTGCGTGCCCGCGTGCCAGATGTGGTGCTGGAAGTAGTTCACGTGGTCACCGGGCAACCAGGTTGCGACGTGCGCGTCACCCTTTACGAGCGGAGCCGTCGCCGTGTAGAACACGTAGTAGCTCCACTGCCCGGTGGCAGTCGGGTAGCACATGGTGCGGTAGGCAGCCCGCGCGTTGGCTGGTTCTCCGGGCTTGAGCATGGCGTGGTGGGACACCGCGTTCTCCTTCACCAGGGACTTCATCCACGCGGCGTGCGGCGCGCATGCAGCGTAGGTGTCGAACCTCGCGATCGCGGTGCTCCCGTGCACGTACTCACTCACGGCCGGTGTCGCCGCGTGCGCGCTGCTGATCCCTGCTGCACCCCCGACCGATGCGGTGGCGACCCCGACCGTGCAGATGATCTTGCTCAACTTCTTCATGACTCTCCCCTTGGTATGCGATGAATGGCAGGAAGACCGACTCCGTGGAGCGAAGCCTCCGTGACATTCATTGAGACGCTCTACGAATTGCTGTGGTTGAGCGCCGGAGATCACGAATCAGCATCAGTTCAGCTGCAACGCTCAGCGGGCGAGGCGGACCATCCAGGCGGCCCGACCTCGGCCCCGTCCAGGGGAGATGTATGAGCAGGGAGGAGATGTCCGGCAATGACGGCCCCGATGCGCATTGGGATCGCGCTTCTCCTCCGCGCCGATACGCATGCCTGATGGGCTGGGACCACGCGGCACCGGTCCGGCTATTCGGGGCCGCCGGGGTTGCAGCGGGTGTCGAACATGCGCTGTGCGCTTACCACCGGTCGCCAGGTCTCCAGGTTCCAGGACGGTTTGTTCGGGGCGGCGAGCCGGGCAAGTTCCCAATGACAGTCGAACTGCGCCTTCATCGTGGGCGTGTTCGCTGCCGGGGCCCGTTGCACCACCTGGCGCCACGCACGGGCCATCGCGCCGCCGATCCTGGTGGACCGCCCCGTAGCCGTGGGCACCACGTGCAGGCTGCGGCCTCGGTCGCCTGGCACCCATCGAACGCGCTCGATATACGCCGGGGTGGGGGTCAGAACTACGCCCGATGGGGCGGTGCGGTGCGTATTGGAACTGGGCGGGACACTGCTGGAGGCAGCACCTGGGGACCCGGCAGTCGACGCCGGTGCAGCACTACGACCTTGCGAGCATCCGGTAACGACAAGGGCGCCCGCGATCAAGAGAGCGCTAGGGACGACGTAGTACGCGGAGCGAGCCATGCTGCGCCACCTGTTCGAAACCATCCGCGAGTGCCGCCTGCACGACGTGCCAGGGCGCCTGTCCGCCGTCGGCCGGATCGGGGAAGACGTCGTGCACGAGCAGTAGTCCGCCGTGCGTGACATGCGGCGCGAAGGCCCGGTAGTCGTGCTGCGCGGTCTGCTCGGTGTGGTTGCCGTCCAGGAACAGCAACTCGATCGGGGTCGACCACCAGCGGGCGACGACCTCGGTCTGCGCGACCACTGCCGAACACACATCGTCCAACTCGTCGAGCACCGGTCGAAAGTACGGAAACGTGTCCAGCCGACCACTGACCGCGTCGACCATCGAGGTGTCGTGCCACTCCCACCCGGGCTGGTTCTCCTCCGAGCCGTGGTGGTGGTCGACAGTGACCAGGCGAGCCCCCGCACCCCGGGCCGCGTTACCGAGCAGATAGGTCGACTTGCCGCAGTAGGTACCGATCTCCAACCAGGTGCCCGCGCCGGCAGCGCACGCGACGTCGTACAACGCCTCGCCCTCGTCGATCGGCATGAAACCGGTGATCTGCGCCACCCGCTGAGCGGCCTCTGCGGGAATCGCCATCAGCGCACCTCCCCCTCCATCGAAGGGTGGGCAAACGGTCGAATGGTGGAGCTATAGGCCAAACCGTCGACGTTTTCGCCACCTTTTGATGCAGAGCGGGCAGCCGATGAAGAGCGGGCAGAGTTCGCGTCGCGAAAGAGATCGGCGCCACCCGTGGTCTGGGTCAGTGCATCGGCGGCGAGTAGTACGGCGGCCGCGGACCAGCTTGTCTGCTCCACCGGGTAGTGCACACCCTGCGGGATGTTCCGGCCCGTCCAGTAGCCGCCGGACTCCTCATCACGCAGGAACTGAATATCGGCAAACATGGTTGCTGCCCGGTCATACTCGCCCAACGCATCGAGGGCGGCCACCAGCTCGGCGGTCTCGGCAGCGGTGATCCACGGCTGATCCTCGACGCACCGGCACCCACGCTCGGGCCACACGAAGCGGTCCCAGGAAGCATCCATCCGGGCCCGCCCCGCATCGCCACGGATACTCCCGCAGAGGATCGGGTAGTACCAGTCCATCGAGAAACGGTCTCGGTCGGCGAACGCCGTCGGTAGCACCCGCAGCGCGTCATGCACTCCTTCGCTCAATGCGCGCCAGACGGGCCGGTCGTGACCAAGGCGTTCGGCGATCGATACCGCGCATTCCAGTGACTGGGCAGCGCTCGCATTACCGGTGACCAGCGCAAAATCCTGCACCTGCCCGACGGCAGACACCGCCCACGCGAGGGCGCCTGAACCGAGCACAGCGCCTGAGGCGAACCCCACTGCGCGCTCGATGGTCGGCCAGTAGCGAGCCACCACGTCGGCATCCCCGGTCACCAGGTAGTGGTGCCACACCCCCGTCGCAATGTACAGACACTGGTTGGTGTCGGCTGCGGCGTCCTCGACGTGGGCACCTCGTGTCACCATCGGCCACGAACCGTCGCGCCGTTGCGCGCGGGCCAGGTAGTCGTAGGCAGCGAGCGCCGCGCCATGATGCCCGGACACCGACAGTCCCATCGCCGACTCGACGTGGTCCCACGGGTCCAGATGACTGCCGGTGAACCACGGGATCGCGCCATTGGCCGACTGCTGAGATGCGATGAATCGACCTGTGTGAGCTATCTGTTCAGCAC
>JALYUK010000352.1 GCA_030853805.1 Actinomycetota bacterium
CGGTGGAGGAGATTGTCGACGGTGTGACTGAACCGCTGAGAACAGTCGTTGACTGTGCGCGTGACCTGGCTTTCGATGAGGCGCTCACTGTGGCCGATTCGGCGCTGCGGGTTGGAGCAGTGGGGCATGACGAGCTGAGGGCAATGGGTGACTGCCTGACGGGGCGCGGCGCAGTTCAGGCGCGCGCGGTGCTGGCCGCGGCGGACGGTCGAGCGGCCAATCTGCTCGAATCGGTGCTTCGAGCGCTCTGTCTGCAGGTCGACGGCCTCCTGGTGCAGCCTCAGGTGGCGTTCGAGAACGCCACTCACCGAGCCGTGGTCGACCTCGCGGACCGTGATCTCGGAGTCGTGATCGAGGGCGAGGGATTCGAGACACATGGCAGCAGAGCCGGATTCGACAAGGACTGCCGCCGCTACACCGAGTTGGTGTGTGCGGGGCAGCTCGTGCTGCGATGCACCTGGACTCAGGTCATGTACGAGCCGGACTGGGTGCGAGTCAGGCTCGCCGAGGTCGTGCGTCTGGCTCGTGCCCGTGCCGTGTGACGCAGGTGAGTGCAAAGTTCGCCGACTACGAGGAAAGCGCACTTCGCGGCGATGGTCCGGCACCTACGAAGTGGCCATCGAGAACGGTTCAGTCCGGCGGGAAACGGTCATTTCCGCGGCCGTAGCGGTCCGCGAACCGCGGATCGTCCAACCACCACGGTCGATCCGGTGACCCCGCGTCAACTGCCGACGCGTTGCCTGCGTCGGGGGAGGCGGTTGTTCTGGAGTTGGCTGTCTGCTCCAGATCGTCCAGCCGGGCATCGATCTCGGCGGCTTCGACGGCATCGCTGCGCAACCACTGCACGAACACCACTGCCAGCAGCGGTACGCCGATTGCTTCAGCGACCCCCAGCAGTGCGCCACCGGTGAATTTCTGGTCCAGCAGGGTGCCGAACCCCGCGTGCCGACTGCTGGCGAAACCGGGGAAGTCCGGGATGAGCAGGGTGGACGACGTCATCACCAGGATGCCCGGAATCGCGTCGAACAAGCCATCGGCGAAGGCGAAGACCGTCTTGACCGGGGCGGTGGCCCAGGCGGGCAGCAGCTCCTTGGTCAGTAGCGGCAACACGACGAGCATCCCGACGATCAACAGGTGCAGGAGCAGCACGAATTCACCGATCTGCGTCGTGATCGCCCACAGCGCGTACGGCGTGAAGAAGATGAGGAAGATACTCGCCGCCGACAGCACGGAGGCGAAGAGCGGGAACATCAGCACCCGCGCGATGCGGCCCTGCAGAATGCGTGTACTGCCCGGCCGGAGCAGCTCCGCCAACCCCACTGGATCTCCGAGCGCCAGCGCGAGGGGGGTGATCGTGGCGATGACCCCGACCTCAGCACCGAAGCACCACAGAAACGTGGTGCGGTACGACCCGATGGCGCCGCAGGTGACGTAGATCAACGAGCCGACACCTGCGACCAGGTAGACGGCCGTACGCCAGATGGGCCAGTGGTGACCGAGCCGTCGGGCGCGAGAGACGAGCACGACGTAGGGGACTGCCAGCACGAATGCGACCGCGATACCGGGCCAGGACCAGGTCCATGCGGTCACCCAGGACGCCGGGGTGAATTCAGGCACCAGACCATCTTCCACCCATGTCCTGAACGGCCACCTAGGGTGTGCGGTATGACGCAACGCACCGTTCTGGTTACCGGCGCCACCGGATACATCGGCGGACTCCTCGTACCCCGGTTACTGGCCGACGATTGGCAGGTCCGGGTTCTCAGTCGCCACCCCGAAGCTCTGCGCGGTAAGGAGTGGGCCGATCAGGTCGAGGTCTTCGAAGGCAGCGCGTCCGAGGCGCAGGACATGGCCGGGGCACTGGACGGCATGCAGGTGGCCTACTACCTGCTGCACTCGATGGACGGGGGTGGTGACTTCGTGCGCCGGGATCGCGAGATGGCGCACATCTTCGCCGACGCCGCCAAAGCCGCGGGAGTGCAGCGACTGGTCTACCTGTCCGGTCTGCACCCCACCGGGGATCTGTCCCCGCACCTGGGCTCCCGGGTCGAGGTGGGCGACATCCTGCTCGCCAGCGGTGTCCCGACGGCCGTTCTGCAGGCCGGTGTCGTGCTGGGCGACGGGTCTGCTTCCTTCGACATGTTGCGTCACCTGACCGAGCGACTACCCGCGGTGGTGGCGCCGCGGTGGTTGCGTAACCGCATCCAACCAGTCGCCATCGACGACGTCCTGCACTACCTGGTCAGGTCTGCTGACCTCGCGCAGGACGTCAACCGCACCTTCGACATCGGTGGCCCCGACGTGCTGACGTATGCGGAGATGATGCGTGAGTACGCCAGGGTCACCGGCCTCGGATCGCCCCTGATCGCAACGGTGCCCGTGCTCACCCCGCAGTTGGCGAGCCACTGGGTGGGGGCGGTGACGCCGGTTTCCGCCGGTATCGCGCGCCCGCTGGTCGGCAGCCTGATCCACGAAGCGGTCTGCGATGAGGACGACATCCTGGACTTTGTCGGAGAGCCTCCCGGCGGGCGGATGTCCTACGACGACGCGATCCAGGCAGCCACGTCGGGGTTCGATCCGCGCGGTTGGCGACACCGGGCCTACCGGGTCGTCGGCATCGTCATGGGCGTCGCCGGGCTGGGCATGCTGGCCTCAGGTCTGAAGCGTCGTTACCGCTGACGTCCCGAGGTTTGGACATGTGCAGCGGGGCATATCTGCCCCGCTGCACATGTCCAAAAGGTGAGATATCAGGCGTGCTGCTCGACGTTCTGACCCTGTGCAGGCTCAGGCTCTGAAAAGTCGTCGTCGTCGTCGTCGTCGTTGTGCACGTAGTGCCCACCACGCATCAGGCTGGCAATTGCGGCTATGACCATCATCACGGCGGCCGCGGTGAACACCACGACGAGACCGCTGTGGAACGGCCCGCTGAGCAGGTGCGGGAAGAACTCCTTGCCGGTCAGCGTCTGCGCATTGGCTGCTGGTACCTGTTTCAGGGCGCCTGTCGGTCCGAGGAGCGACTGGATCGGGTTGAAGCCGAGGAACGCCGCGAACATCGAACCCACCGGGGGCAGACCCGCTACCCCGTTGGCGACGCTCGGCGCCACATGTTGAGCGACCAGCCCGGTACGCAGCGCGTTCGGCAGGTGCGCGGCGAGTCCGACGATCATCAGCGAGAAGAAGATGCCGATCGACAACGACGTACCGGAGTTGAAGAACGTCGCGCGCATCCCCGAGGCGGCGCCGCGCTGGTTCGCCGGGACACTGTTCATGATCGCGGTGGTGTTGGGCGCGGAGAACATCCCTGAGCCGATTCCGTTCACGAACAGCAGCACTGCGAAGACGGTGTAGTTGAAGTCGACGGGGATCAGGATCAGACCGACGAAGGTCGCTGCGGTGATCAGCAGCCCACCACTGGCGAAGGCGCGGGCGCCGACCCGGTCTGACATGAACCCCGATGCAGGACCGGCGATCAGGAAGCCCACCGTCAGTGGGAGCAGGTAGATGCCGGCCCACAGTGGTGTCGACTCGTAGCTGTAGCCGTGCAGCGGCAGCCAGATCCCCTGCAGCCAGATGATCAGCATGAACTGCATGCCGCCGCGACCGATCGAGGCGAGCAGTCCGGCGAAGTTGCCGGCCGAGAAGGCCTTGATCTTGAACAGTGACATCGAGAACATCGGATCGCTGACCCGGTTTTCGATCAGCCCGAACGCCACCAGTACCAACGTGCCGCCGATCAGTCCGAGCAGTACCCAGGGGTTGGTCCAACCCATCGTGGCGCCGCCGTAGGGCTGGATGCCGTAGGTGATCGCGACCAGGATCGAGGTCACTCCGACGGCGAAGGTGATGTTGCCCGGTATGTCGAGGGTGCCGCGGCGCTTGACGCCGAGCTCGTGCAGCGAGGTGTAGGACCAGATGGTGCCGAAGATGCCGATCGGCACGCTCACCAGGAAGATTGCCCGCCAGTGCCACTCGGACAGCACCCCACCGACGATCAGGCCGAGGAACGACCCACCGATGGCGGCAACCTGGTTGATGCCCAGGGCCATCCCGCGCTGGTTGGACGGAAAGGCATCGGTCAGGATCGCGGTCGAGTTCGCCATCAGCATCGCCCCGCCGACCCCCTGGATCACTCGGCCGAGGATGATCCACAACGCCCCGCCGCTGCCGTGCAGCGGATCGACGACCAGGATCAGCGAGGCCACCGTGAAGACCACGAACCCGAGGTTGTAGATCTTGACCCGGCCGAACATGTCCCCGAGGCGCCCGAGCGTCACGACCAGCACCGCCGATACGACCAGATATCCCATCAGCGTCCAGAGCAGGTAGCTGACGTTTCCCGCGCCCAGCGGGTTCAGCCCGATGCCACGGAAGATCGCGGGCAGCGAGATGATCACGATGGATGCGTTGATCGTGGCCATCAGGACGCCGAGAGTGGTGTTGGACAGCGTGACCCATTTGTACTTCGGGTGATCGGCTTCGTAGCGGCGGCGCTTTGCGGGCACGTCCTGCGCGGGGACCTGGGCGGCGGCGTTGGTCATGAAGCTCCTGCAGAGGTGGGGGTTTCATCGAGCTGGGGTGACCAGCAAGAAGAGCTTAGGTACTCAATGTACCCGCGGCGCACGGATCCGGGAAGGACGACCTGCCCCTACTCTGGGCGCGTGAGTGAGCGAACACCTGTTGCCGTGATCGGAGCCCGCGGGCGGATGGGGTCCGCCGCAGTCCGAGCACTGGGCGAGGCCGCCGATCTGCAGGTGGTCGGAACGTTCGAGCACGGCGATGCGCTGGGCGACCTCGGTGGTGCCCGGGTCGTCGTCGAGCTCACCACGCCCGATGCGTCACCGGCCAACGTCGCGTACTGCGTATTTGCGGGCGTGCATGTCGTGGTGGGTACGACCGGATGGTCACCGGCGCGTCTGCAGACTCTGGAAGAGCAACTTCGTGAGGCGCCCGGCGTCGGCGTACTGATCGCCCCCAACTTCTCGCTCGGCGCGCTGTTGATGATGTCTTTCGCGCAGCGGGCGGCTGCCTTCTACGAGTCGGTCGAGGTGGTGGAGACCCACCACCCGGACAAGGTGGATGCACCCTCGGGCACGGCAGCGCGCACGGCGTCGCTGATCGCAGCGGCTCGTGCCGACGCCGGTCTCGGTGGCCCGCCCGACGCGACCGCCAGCGATCCCGACGGTGCTCGCGGAGCGTTGGTGGCGGGTATACCGGTGCATTCGTTGCGGATGCGCGGTCGGGTGGCGCACCAGGAAGTTGCGTTCGGTGCGCCGGGGGAGGCGTTGACGATCCGGCACGATTCATTCGACCGGGTCAGTTTCATGCCGGGGATACTGGCGGCCGTGCGGGCCATCGCAGATCGGCCCGGCCTGACGGTCGGGCTGGAGCAGCTGCTGAATCTCTGAGCGGGGTCCGCGCTGCAGTCAGGAGTCCTGCGGGCCGATCCAGGCCCGCAGGCGAAGCTCACGTGCGACTGCATCGCCTGGCAGTGCACGCTCGCGCCAGGCGCCGTCGGCCTCGAGTCCGGCTTGCTCTGCGAAGTCCAGGGTCTGGGTGTCCAGCGCCAGCGCCCACATCTCGACCCGGCCGAAATCGCCGGCACGCAATGTGTCGACAGCGGCATTGAGCAACCGTGATCCGTGGCCCGTGCGGCGATGGGTGTCCAGCACCCCGCCGACCAGGATCTCGCCCGTCGGCCCCGTGCCCTCGACGTCATTGACGGGGTCCGTCGTTGCCGAATCGGTCGTCGCCGGCCCGACCGCGACGAAACCGACCAGATCCTGCCCCTGCGTGGCGACGAGCAGCCGGTGGCGCGGACTCGGCGGCGCCGTGAGCGACTGCGCCCAGACCGCCCCGAACGCTTCCGGGGTGAATTCGGCCAGCAGCTCCGGGCTGAGGAACCGCCCGTAGGCCGCCCGCCACAGCAGCGCCTGCACGGCACCGACCTGCTCGGCGTCGGTGCTGCGTGCAGTGCGCACGGCGGCGTCGGGGGTGGGGGTCAACTCAGTCATAGCTCACTGTCTTTGCGGTAGAAAACGCCTGCGGCACCAGCCGCTGGGCGGTGGGAATGAACGGCAACCGCGAGGCGTCCTGCTCGGTCACCCAACGGACCTCGGTCACCTCATCGGTGGTGCTCGCCTCTCCGGCGACCACGTGGGCGCGGAAGCACACGCCGAAGATCTGGGTGCGATGACCGTCGGGGTAGCGGATGACGACATCGGGGTTGGCGTATGCGGCGAGCACCCCGTCAATGGCGATCTCCAGGCCGGTCTCTTCGCGCACTTCACGGATCGCGGCCTCGGCCCAGGTCTCACCGGCATCGACGCCACCGCCGGGTAGGCACCACAGCCCGTTGTCCTCGCGGCGGGTGATGAGTAACCTGCCGTCGCGGATGATGGCGACACTGGCGCCGACCTTCTGATGAGCGCCACGCCCGATACGGTCGCCCCGCTCGATCTGCGCACGCGGCCTGAGGCGCTCGTAGGTGAGCACCTCCCAGCCGTCATGGGCGACGCGGTCGGTCTCGTGCCAAGTGTGCGAGCCGCCGTACGGCCAGCCGGGGAACAATGTGTCGCCGTCGACCTCCAACGCGATCGCGGACAGCAGCAAACGGTCGGCAAACGGCATTGTGAGCGCGTAGATCTGCGCACCGCCGGCGACGAAGAGATCCTCGTCCTGGGTGAGCAGCAACGCCTCGTCGAGGTCGTGCGCAACCTCGACACCGGCCGCTTCGAAGTGCGGGTCGCGGGTGAGGACGATGGAACGTCGGCCGGGCAGCGCACCCATGGCCTCGAAGGTCTTGCGTCCCATCAGCATCGGATGGCCCATGGTGGCGGCTTTGAAGCCGCGTTGTTCGCCCGGGACGTGCCAGGGCATGTCGCCGTCGCGACCGATGACGCCGTTACGCGCGACTGCTGCGATCAGGGTGATCGTCATACGGCGATCGGCGCCCTGATGGAAGGGGCGGCCACGTAGCCCTCGAGGGCGATGTCCTCCAACTCGAAGTGGTCGATCTCGGTGCGCTGCGGGTTCAGCCGCAGCGTCGGCAGTGCACCGGGCGTACGACTCAGTTGCTCGCGTGCCTGGTCCAGGTGGTTGAGGTAGAGGTGCGCGTCGCCGATGGTGTGCACGAAGTCGCCGACACCCAGACCAGTTACCTGCGCGACCATCGAGGTGAGCAGCGCATACGACGCGATATTGAACGGCACACCGAGAAATACATCGGCAGAGCGTTGATAGAGCTGACAGGACAGCCGGCGAATGCCCTGCTCATCCGGGGGAGCGACGTAGAACTGGAACATTGTGTGGCACGGCGGCAGGGCCATGTCCTCGACATCGGCCACATTCCACGCAGATACGACGAGACGACGGGAGTCCGGTGTCGTGCGGATCGCCTCGATGACCCGTGCGAGTTGGTCGATGTGATGGCCGTCAGGAGTAGGCCAGGAGCGCCACTGATGCCCGTAGATCGGACCGAGGTCGCCGTGTGAGTCAGCCCATTCATCCCAGATCGAGATCTTGCGCTCGTGCAGCCAGGCCACGTTGGTGTCGCCACGCAGGAACCACAACAATTCGCCGAAAATAGAGCGTAGATGCAGCTTTTTGGTAGTCGTGACGGGAAAGCCCGCGCTCAGGTCGAAGCGCATCTGATGACCGAAGACCGACAGTGTGCCGGTGCCGGTGCGGTCGTCTTTGCGAGCACCTTCATCAAGGGTGCGCCGCAGTAGCGACAGGTACTGATCCACACCTGCGATGGTAGTTGGCACCGGCGACAGTTCGGGAGCAAGCCCGCCCCAGCTTCCCGCCACTGCCAGCTTCCCGACACCCGACCGGCTCGTGGGCAGCAGAATCCCGACTCTCGCGCTGCGACCCTACAGTCGGCCGGTGAGTATGGCTGCCCTCAGCCGTCGAAATGCCGGCGCCACTCTGCCGTCGTCGCCGTCCCGGCAGACATTCCGGCCGCCAACATCGCCGCACGGACGCGTTCCACCGTCCGCCCAGCCTCGCTGTGTACATCGGCCGCGACGAAGACCAGCACCCGCCGGCCCATCGACTGCAACCGCTCGCGGCGCTTGAGGTCTGCCTCCCACCGGCCCTCGCGGCGAGCATCCTCAGCCTGGATTCCTGCGGCGATTCCACGAATGGTCGTGCAAGCTCGGCTGCCTCGCGGGCCAGGGAGTCGGCATAGACGACCAGATCCAACAGAGAGAGCGACCAGCCGAGGTCGATGAACGTCTCGACCACCGTCGTACACCGCAGCCCGCGGACCAGGCGCGTCTCTGGCGAGCGTTTGAAGCGATGCCAGTGAACTCCGTCGATGGCGATCCTGGCCGTGGTAATGGTGCCCACGTGCACCTCGCCGGGGGACGGCACGATTGCGCCCAGTTGTGCGGCTGCACACGAATAGCGCGTGGCGTCGCCGCGCCAAAATATCCGCCGAGAGTCGGATTGCACCCCGAGAGTCGGAATTCTCAAGGCGACTCGCCGGTCGAGTGTCGGGAAACTGGGGCGGGGTGGAGTCACTGTGACCCACGTCATATCCGTTGCTGTAACGATTGCCTGCGGACGTCGATGTAGCAGGTGATCGCGTCGCTACCCGGACCCCCGAGCGGGTAGCGACGCGATCTTTCATTTTCCACTTCCCGGCGCTGCCCGATCCGCACAGTCAATCCGCACTGTGATCGTTGCGCGGGCCGACCCGCCACTGCCGATAAACTCCGCCGTATGACGTCCACGCCCTTCGGCCGGATGGTCACCGCAATGGTGACCCCGATGCACGACGACGGTTCGATCGACTACGACGGCGTGCAGCAGCTGGCGTCCTACCTCGCAGATCACGGCAACGACGGTCTGGTCGTCAACGGCACAACCGGTGAGTCGGCCACGACCACCGACGAGGAGAACGTCGAGACGGTACGGGCCGTCGTCGAGGCGGTCGGCGACCGGGTGCGGGTCACGGCGGGCGTCGGCACCAACGACACCGCGCACTCCTGCCATGCAGCCGAGGCGCTCGCCGGAGCCGGCGCGCACGCGGCGCTCATCGTGACCCCGTACTACAACAAACCTCCGCAGGACGGCATTGTCGAGCACTTCCGTGCAGTGTGCAGCGCGACCGGGCTACCCGCGATGGCCTATGACATCCCCGGCCGCACCGGTACAGCCCTGGCCGGCGACACCATCCGCCGCCTCGCTCAGATTCCCGAGATCCGAGCCGTCAAGGATGCCAAAGGCGACTTCTTTGCGGCGAGCGAACTGATGCACGACACCGATCTGCTCTGGTATTCCGGCGATGACGTGGTCAATCTGCCATGGCTCGCGCTCGGCGCCGTCGGCTGCGTCAGCGTCGTCGGTCACGTCGCCGGGAGCCAATACGCTGAGTTGATCGCGGCCATGGACCGGGGCGACCTGGCGCGCGCCCGCGAGATCCACACCCACTTGATCCCCGCTGTGAACGCGGTGATGCACACCACGCAGGGCGCCATCATGGCCAAAGCCGCCATGAAGCTGCTCGGCGTCATCCAGTCCGATTTCGTCCGGTTGCCACTGCTGCCGGCCACACCCGAACACCTCGACGTTCTACGCGAGGGACTTCGCCGATCAGGAGTTCTGTGAGCCATCCCCACCCCGAACTGACCGCACCCCCGAAACTGCCCAAGGACGGCGTACGGATCATCGCGCTCGGCGGCCTCGGCGAGATCGGTCGCAACATGACCGTCATCGAGTACGGCGGTCGTCTGCTGATCGTGGACTGCGGGGTGCTCTTCCCCGAAGACCACCCCGGTGTCGATCTGATCCTGCCTGACTTCGACTACATCCGCGGCCGGCTGAACGACATCGACGCCATCGTGCTGACCCACGGCCACGAGGACCACATCGGCGCCGTGCCCTACCTGTTGAAGCTGAAGCCCGACATCCCCATCGTCGGCTCCACGCTGACGCTGGCCCTGATCGAGGCGAAGCTGAAGGAACACCGCATCCGGCCTTACACCCTGGGGGTGAAGGAGGGCGGACGCGAGCAGCTCGGCCCGTTCGACTGCGAATTCATCGCCGTCAACCACTCGATCCCGGATGCGCTCGCCATCTTCATCCGCACCCCGGGCGGTACGTTGCTGCACACCGGTGACTTCAAGATGGATCAGCTGCCGCTGGACGGGCGGATCACCGATCTACGCGCGTTTGCCCGGGTCGGTGAGGAGGGAGTCGATCTCTTCCTGACCGACTCCACGAATGCGGAGGTGCCGGGCTTCACAACGTCCGAGCGCAATATCGCCCCCGCCGTGGAACGGGTCTTCTCCGAGGCTTCCCGTCGGATCATCGTGGCGTGCTTCAGCTCGCACGTGCACCGCGTGCAGCAGATGTTCGACGCGGCCCACAAGCACAACCGCAAGGTGGCCCTGGTCGGTCGGTCGATGATCCGCAATATGGGCATCGCCAGCGAGCTGGGTTACCTGAAGATTCCCGACGGCGTACTGGTCGACGTCAAGAAGCTGGACGATCTGGAGGACAACAAGGTCGTCCTCATCTGCACCGGCTCCCAGGGCGAGCCGATGGCGGCGTTGTCCCGGATGGCCAACCGCGATCACCGCATCGACGTCGGGCGCGGCGACACCGTGCTGATGGCCAGCTCGCTGATCCCCGGCAATGAGAACGCCATCTACCGCGTCATCAACGGCCTGATGCACCTGGGCGCGAACGTGGTCCACAAGGGCAACGCGATGGTTCACGTGTCCGGGCATGCGAGCGCGGGGGAGTTGCTCTACTGCTACAACATCGTGCGCCCGCGCAACGTGATGCCGGTACACGGCGAATGGCGCCATCTGATCGCCAACGGTGACCTCGCGGTCCAGACGGGCGTGCCCCGCGGCAACGTCGTACTTGCCGAGGACGGCGTCGTGGTCGACCTCGTCAAGGGCAAGGCCTCCATCGTCGGCGCCGTGCCCTGCGGCTACGTGTACGTCGACGGATCGCTGGTCGGCACGACCGACGAGACATTGCTGAAGGACCGTCGCATCCTGCGCGACGAAGGTTTTGTCACAGTCATCGTCGTGCGCGATGCCGACACCGGGCGCATTGCTGCCGGGCCGCAGATCCAGGCCCGCGGATTCGCCGAGGGTGAGGACGTGCTCGACGAGGTACTGCCGAAGCTGCAGGCGGCTCTGGAGGAGGCACGGATCAAGGGCGTCAAGGACACCTACCAGCTGCAGCAGGTCATCCGCCGGGTAGTGGGTTCCTTCATGGGCGGCAAACTCCGTCGTCGACCGATGATCATCCCGATCGTGATCGACGCGTAGCACTCAGATCGGGTCCGATCGGCCCGCGCTCCAGGCAGCCCACACCTGGAGCGCGTCCAGGATCAGCAGGAAGATCAGCGGCACGGTCCAGTTGCCCGCGCCCTGGTGCAGGATGCCGACCAGGAACGGGCCGGTGGCAGCAAGGAGGTACCCGAACCCCTGCACTGTCGCCGACAGCCCGGGAGTGATGCTCGGATCGCTGGAGCGCAGCGAAATCAGCAGGAGCGCTGTCGGGAAGGTGGCCCCGGTGCCCAGGCCCAGCAGCACGACCCACACAAGGGTCATCGTTGAGGGCGCCACGAGCAGCCCGGCCCAGCCCGCTGCAGTCAGCGCGGTTGTGCCGACAGCGATCCAGTGCTGCTGTGGCATCCGAGCAGCGATCGGTGGCACGGCCAGGGCTGCGGGGATGCCGAGTACGGTGCCGACGGACAGGAGGGCGCCGGCCGTGCTCGCGGAGGTGCCGCTGTCCTGTAGCAGGCTGGGCAGCCACGTCACCATCGCGTAGAAGCCGATCGACTGCAGACCCATGTAAGCCGTCAGGCTCCGCACCGTCGAGTGGCGCACCAGGTGCAGGATCCTGGGTGTATTCGTGTGCGTTGCCGTCTGATGGCGGTGCACCCACTGGTGCGGTGCCCACACCAGCAGCGCCAGCACTGCGAGGAAACCCCACAGCGCCAGTGGCACCCGCCAGCCGGCGGCAGCCGACCCGGCCAACGGCACGGCAGTCGCCGCTGCGATGGCCGAGGACAATGCCAACGTGGAGGTGTAGAGCCCGGTGACGGTGCCGATGCGGTCGGGGAAGTCTCGACGTACCAGGGCCGGCAACAGCACATTCCCGATGGCAATGCCTGCACCGATGACAGCGGTGCCGATGAACAACAGGATCGACCCGTCGAACAGCCGCACGAAGGAGCCGATGATGAGCAGCACCACGGCGCTGGTCAGGCCACGGTCCACGCCGATCCTGTTGGCCAGACCAGGTCCGGCGAACGCACCGATCCCGAAGAAGAGAACGGGAAGCGTGGTGAGCAGCGCTGCTGCGCCGGCACCCAGGTGCAGGTCGGCCTGCAGGGAGGGCAGCACCGGCCCGATCACAACGACGGAGGGACGCAGCACGCTCGCCAGGGCGAGAACCGCGATGAACGTCAGTGCTCGGGTGGGTGACCTTTGGCCATCAGAATTCAGGGGGCCCGAAGGCTTACCGGTGCGGCCAGCAGGCATCGGGCCATCCTAGGGCGAGCTGGCGGAGGTCCATACGCCGCCGGATGCCTGGGTGGCCACGCGAAAGGGCCCGTTCCGACAGATGCGGAACGGGCCCTTCAGCTGATGGTCAGAGAGCCAGGTGCTGGCCCACGAAGATCAGGTTGGGGTTGTTGACAGCGCTTCGGTTCAGCGAGAACAGACCCTGCCAGCCACCCTTGACGTGGTACGTCGCTGCGAGCTGGCTCAAGGTGTCGCCCTGCTTCACGGTGACGGTACGACCGGTGGGCCGGGTGGAGGACACCGACGGAGCAGCGGAACGCTGCGGGGTCGCAACGCGATGCTGGTGCGTGGTCTGCTTCGGTGCGGTCTGCTGAGGTGCCGCTTGACGCTTGGTGCTCGGCCGTGTGGTGCTACGGCTGGGCTGCTGCACACGCGGGCTGGTGGCAACTGCTCCGCCGCCACCGCTCCCACCGTTGCCGCTGGTCAGACCGGCTTTCCTGGAACAGACGGGCCAGGCGCCGGGGCCTTGACCAGCCAGCACCTTCTGGGCGACTGCGATCTGGGCGGAACGGCTGGCGAGGTCGGCGCGCGACGCATACGCGGTGCCGCCGTATCCGGCCCAGGTGCTCTGCGTGAACTGCAGACCGCCGTAGAAACCGTTACCGGTGTTGATCGACCAGTTGCCACCGCTCTCGCACGCAGCGACGCTGTCCCAGACAGAGCCGGACGCGGCGTGGGCGGAACCAGCGGTGGCGATGCCGCCGCCGATCGTGGCGGCACTCACGGCGCCGACCGTCAACAAGCGGGTTGTTGCGGAAGTTTTCTTCATGGACAAACCAGGTTTCCTTTCCTGACTCACGCCTACGGAGTTAGCTGTCGGGTCGGGCGGTCAGGTGCCCTGCAGATGAACTCTGCTAAACCCCGGCGGGTCTCCTTGCAAGAGACCCGTGATGGGTCCCCCGTCCTCGCCTAACCCGGGACGTTCCCGGCAGATGGTGACGCCTGGCGAGGTTGAGCGCGGCGGCACGAGGGTAATGGTGTTACTGATGTGACATACCCCGAGAGAAAAGGCGCCAACACTGTGGAGTGTCGTCGCCCTCAGCGGAAACGGTACGTGCCAAATCGCTCTCATCCAAACCGATGCCGGCAAGTGTGTCGAACGCCACATCGGCTCCGACGGGGTGGCTGGGTGCCTGCGCCACTGGCATCGGGTAATCGGTCCGCAGCCGACGGGGCCGTATCTTGGTCGCTTGTGAACAGCCCTCTCGTGCTTCTGGATCTGGTGATCGCCGCAACGTTGCTCGTTGCTGCGGGGAGCAAGATGCGAGCGCCGCTGGAGGTGCAGGCGGCGTTCACGTCGCTGGGCATCCCGGCAGGGTTGAACCGCCGGGCCTTGCGGGCTGCATTTCCATGGTGCGAAGCCCTGCTCGGTCTGCTGGTGCTGGTGACCTGGGGCAGGGTGCTGATCGTTGTCGGGGTAGTGGCGACGGTGCTCATGGCGACGTATCTGCTACTGGTGGTGAGGGTGATCAGGTCGGGGGCGCAGGCGCAGTGTGCGTGTTTCGGTACCTTCTCCGCGGGCACGATCGGTCCGACGACGGTGTTACGCAACGTTCTGCTGACTGTTGCTGCGGCGTCGGTGGTCCTCGACGGAATCCTCGGCGGCGGTGTTCTCCGCTGGATAGCCGATGCGGACGGGCAGGCGTGGGGGTGGCTCGGCGTGAGTGCTCTGGCAACAGCGTGTGTCGGCGCGATTCTGTTCGTTCCGTCCGCTGACCGCCGGGGCGAACATGATGGTCAGGCAACCGGTCCTACGTCCGTTGCGGACGCCGAACTGCTGGACTATGTGCGGTTGCCCATCCCCTACGTCGCGCTGGAAACGGTCGACGGGCAGCGTCGCTATCTCCGCGAGATGACCCGGACCGGCCCGTTGCTGCTGATCTTCGTGTCCTTCGGTTGCTCGTCGTGCCTGAAGGTGTTGCAGCTGCTGCCGCAGTGGCAGCGCGAGTTGCCCCTCACCATCAGCCCGGTCGTCTACCACCACGCCCAGCTGCCGCCGGAGGTACCGGACGGGCTGCTGCTGGACGAGGGCGGTGAGGCGATGCGCTCGCTGGACATGGCAGGTAACCCGAGCGCGGTCCTGCTGGGCGCCGACGGGTTGCTGGCGGGCGGTCCGGTCCTCGGTGCCCCTGCCATCGAGCAGTTGATCCGTGACATCGCGGAGGAACTGGTGCAGTGAATCAGAAGTAAGGCGTTGCCCGGATAGCACTAGCCCAGGGCAGCCAGCCCGAGGCCGCCGAGGGCGATCAGCCAACTGACGAAGCTGCCGACCAGGAAGTACTCGGTGACGGCGTCGATTCCCAATCCTGACACCTCCAATCGCGCCGAACGACGCGCCTGCAACTCGGGAAGCGAATCAGCCCCTTGGCGGCGATGACCAGGGCGACCGCCGTCGGTTGGCCGGCCGGCCCGAGACCGAGGATGAACAGGCGCTCCATCGGGCCGAGCAGCCTGCCCCCGCGTAGCTCATCGGAAGGTTGCGGCACGCCCTCGGGTTTCACTGCGCCGATCGAGGTGAGGACGAGGCGTACCAGCTCGTTGCCGGTGGCGAGTTGGATGACCGCGATTGCGACGATCAGCAGGAATCGGTCGGCCGGTAGCCCGTGCAGCGCCGTGAATGTGTTGTGACGCAACCAGTGGCCGAGGATGCCGTCCGCGTGGCTGCTGCTGCCGGCGGTAACCGCCACGATGGCCGCCCCGCCGCCGAGGGCCCACAGCGCGCGAGAGCCGCCGGGTCCGGCGTACCTGCCCGCTGTGCAGCCGCCGGCACCGTGACGAAGGAACTGCCATGCCGCGCCAGTGGCTGCCGCCAGCAGCAGCAGGGCGACGTCGGTGGGTCTGCGTAGGTCGCCGATGGCTGCGACCCCGATCAGTACGACCGGACCGACCGCGTAGCGCACGGCCCGTGACCTTGTGCCGTGGCCCACGAGGTCGGCGATCCCAACGGCCAACAGCAGGGCGGCAAGAACGCTCATCGCACGGACGCGAGCTCATCGGCGGCAGCGAGGATCACTTCCAGGCCGCCGGCGCGAATTCGCTGAGAGACGGCCGAGACGGAGATGCCCTCGTGCGCGGCGATCGTCGTGCGTGATCCGCCGGCTGCGAGGTGGATGAGGATGCGCGTCGAGCGTTCATCCAATGATGAAAGCAGCTGGTCCTGACACAGCAGGGCGGCATTGACGGCGCCGGTGGCCGGGCCGTCATCCTGCGCAGCGACGAATACCGTACGCACCGCCCGCGTGGCAGGCCGTCGGGCTGCATGTTCGGCGGCCTCGATAGCCTCCCGCGCAGCCCACCAACCCGGCCCGTCCTGGATACCCGTTGCCGCGTCCAGTAGCTGCGTCCTGCCCCAGCCGAAACCGAAGCGAACCTGCGTTTGCGGCAGCAGGGCCAGTCGAACCGCGAAGGCGGCCGCCAGTGCCTCTCCGAGATGGCGATAGGCGCCCTGGAACTCATCGCCCACGGTAATGGTCAGTGCCGAAGTCGCCGCGACATCGCGCCCTGCAATGTGCAGGGCCTGAAGGAGCCGGACGTGCAGCTCCTGGCGGTCGTGAACCTCTCGAGAGGTCACGATGTCACCGATCAGCGTGGCGCGGACGCTTTCCTTCAAACAAGTCACATGAAGACGATAGCTTCATTCTGAGAAAATGAAGGAAATCGCTGGCATCGCAGGTCGTCCATGGTCAACATGCTCACCAGGCTCACCAGGGCCGCTGCACCGCGAGGTCCCGGGGATCGTCTGCGGTGACCCACCCGCGAGTCCGGTCATACGTGTACTGCAGGGCGGGGCCGTCCGCGATGAGCCGGCGCACGCCGGCCAGCAGCCGCTGAACATGTTCGGGGCGGGTCG